>CAIXPZ010000001.1 GCA_903921455.1 uncultured Verrucomicrobia subdivision 3 bacterium
TGATTTGCCACTGGCCGCCGATGATTTGCGGAACCGGCGACACCACCGGTGTCCAGTAGCCGACGGTCAGGTTCGTCCGCGACATGAGCGTAAAACCGGCGCTGGCCAGCGGCCACGACAACGTCAGGTTACCGCGCAATCTCGTCCGTGCGCTGACGCCGGATTTCTTTCAGGATGGAGCCGCCCAGTTGCAACCGGAAGCTGCGCTCCAGCGTGCGCCGGGAACTGCCCGACGCCAGCGCCACTTCATCTACGGTAAGCGGCGTTCTGACGCGATCCCGGATGCAGGTCAACGCTTTCGCCAGACACGGGTCGTCCACCGCCACGATGTCCGTTGAGCGGCGGGGAACGACATGCGTCGCTAGGACAAGAATATTATTGTTGGGAACCTTTTCAGATTTTTGCATCAACCGGTTCAACTCTTCGGCGGCCTGATAACCGGCGCGTTCAAAATTGAGCGCCACGCTGGTCATCGGCGGATCGGCCAGACCGCAAACCACCTCGTCGTTGTCCACGCCCACGATGCCCACGGTATCCGGAACCACGAGGCCGGCCAGCTTGCAGGCTTCCGCCACCTGCGCCCCGCAATCGTCATTGCAAGCCATCACGCCCAGCGGTTGGGGAAGTTTCCGGAGCCAGTCCGCAAGCTGGCGGCGGGGTTTTCGCAAATCCGAACCGGAAACCGAAAGCACAAACATCGGCGGTGCGGCGAAGCCCGCTTGCACCACGCGCTCGCAAAATGATTCCAGCCGGTGCTTGGACCACGGGGTTTGCTCAATTGAGTTTCGGGCCAGTCCGCAATACGCAAAATGTTTGAATCCACATTGCAGCAAATGTTCCGCCGCCATCCGGCCGATGGCTTGCGAATCCGTCACCACATTGATCAATCCGCGCACCTCCCGGTCACGGTGACCAAACACCACCGTCGGAATCCCCAATCGCAGCGCCTGATTCTTGAGTTCGCTCACATCGCGAACAATAATGCCGTCCACCTCCCGCTTCTCCAAAATCAAACCGGTTTTCTCAAACCCCCGCGGCTCCCAGTAAAACGACCACGAACCGTGAAGGTGCGTGTATCGGGCAATCCCCCGAAGATAATCCCGCCCGGAGGCGCGCGAAGATTCGATGGACAGGATTACCTTGAAGTTTTTTTTCATCAGCGGTTCAGGTGTGGTTGACTGGTGAAACACTATTTCATCCGCCCATTAAAAGACAAGCGCAACCAACGGACGTTTTATCGGCGGTTAATCCGAAAAGATTTGAAGGCGTCGCAGGACTCGTTCAAGAAAACGACCGCATCCACTAAAAACAGGTCGGTAAACTTTTTAATCCAGTTTCCAAACGCAACTGTCCCGCAACGTCCGGCCACCGCGTTCAGCCTTGGCTTCGATGCGGTTTTCACCGGCGGTAAGTTTCACATCTTTCCAGACGAAGACGGAGTTGCCATCGTTGTCGCGCGTGTTTTGGGAAACGCCGTTAATGAACAACTCCGCTGACTTCGCGTTGGAATAAATCTTCACGTCAGTCACCGCATTAGTGCGTTCGATGAAGCGCGAACTGTTGATGTGCAGCACCGGCGCGTCCGACCAGTTGGCTTGATAAAAATAAAATGCGTCCTTCTTCGTCTGCCGGTCGCGCGTCACCAAGCCTTTGTCATTGAGTCCCGGCTGGCCGCCCTCGTGCCGCGTGTCCACAGCGAAATCAAACATGTTCCAGACGAACGTGCCCCAGACGTAAGGCCGCGCCTTCATCTGCGCCCAAGTGATTTCGTGGACGATACTCTGCCATTCTTCGGGATGCCACGGGCCGGTGGTCTTGGGCCGCTGCGGATGATCCTCATGGTGCGCGGTGTTGGCGCCCGCACCGTATTCGCTGATGGCGATGCCGCCGTGCTGGCTGGAATTGCGGTGACGTTCGAGCAGCGCGGCCATGTTGGTGGGCGGGCCGGAATACCAGCCGGGATAAACATTCCACGCAAGCAAATCCAAAGTGCGATACGCGTCAGCCCAGTTTTTTTTGTCCACGCTGGCGGCGGCGATGGTGGGCCGCGTCGGGTCTTCCTGATGCGCGAGCAAATTCAGCTTGGCGATGTTCGTGTGCGGATCGTCGGTGGAGCCGTTGCCGATTTCGTTGAACAAGCTCCACGCGAAAATAGCGGGGTGATTCACGTTTTGCCGGATGAGGTCGCGGAGCTGGCTGCTGCTGGTGGCAAGAAATTCAAGATTATTGCTGACGGTGTTGACCTGCGGAATTTCCGCCCAGACAAGAATGCCCGCGCGGTCGCACAGACTGTAAAAATAATCGCTGTGCTGATAATGGCAGCAGCGCACGACGGTCGCGCCAATCTCCTGAAGCAGCGTAACGTCGCGCTCCATGTCCGCCTCGGTGATGGCCCAACCTTTGTCCTGCATGTCCTGATGGCGGTTGACGCCGTGCAGATGATACGGCTCGCCGTTCAGGAAAAATCCCAGCTCCGGGTCCACGCGATAAAAGCGCAAGCCGAGCGGCTGCTCGACGGAATCAACGACCTGACCATCCGCGCTCAACTCCACGATGGCGCGGTAAAGATACGGGTCCTTGCGGCCGTTCCACAAATGCGGGTTCGCGAGCTTGAGATGCAGCGACTGCATTTCCGGCGCGGATGACGGCGTGAACTTCCGGCTTTCCATCGCCACGGTCATTCCGTCTGCGTCCACGACTTTGGCGGTGAACTGTAACTTCCATGATTTTTTTGCAGCACTGGAAATCGTCGTGTTCACATCCAGCACGGCCTGCTTGGCGGAAACGCTGGTTTGCAGCCACGCGACGCCCGGCGAGCCGTGGTCGGTGAGCGTGAAATTTTCCTCGCCGGCGACGATCAAATGCACCGGGCGATACAGTCCGCCATAAACAGAGAAATCGCCGGCCAGCGGCGCGACATCGGAAAACCTCTCGTTGCTGACGCGCACGGCGAGGAGATTCTTGCCGCTCGCATTCAAGTTGGTGGTGATCTCAAAACAAAACGCGCCGAAGCCGCCGCGATGTTCGCCGAGAATTTTTCCGTTCAGATAAACCTCGGCCACGAGGCTCGCCGCCTCAAAGCGCAGGAAGAATCTTTTTCCAGTTTGCGGAGTGACCTCAAGTTCGCGCCGATACCAGCTTGGCCCGCGATAAAACTTTTCGCCTTTCTGCGCCTGTTCCCAGCCCCAGCAATGCGGCAAGGAAACCGACTGCCAGCCGGTAGCGTTGAAGTCAGATAGTTCCGCACCGCTGACTTCGCCCTGGTTGAACTGCCAGCCCGAATCCAGCCGCGAGTCGGCGCGCACGGCCTCGCCGGCAAACGCGGTGGACGCGCGAAATAAAACCAAAGCGGCGCACAGGGAGAAAATAAATCGGCAATTCATGCGCGGAAGTTATCAGACACCGAAAACCAGACCAGAGCATATTTATGCCCCGCCGCCACCTCAGCGCCGGAGATATTTATTGACCGCCTCCACCTTGGAGTGGACGTGCAGCTTCTCGTAGATTTTGCGGATGTAGTTGCGCACGCCATGCACGGAAATTCCGAGGTGGTCGGCAATTTCCTTGTAAGCGTAACCCTGCGCGAGCTGTTCGAGAAATTTTTTCTCGCCCGGCGTCAGTTGTTCCAGCTCGGCGGCGACACCTTTTGGCGCTGGCGGCGCATGAGAAAAAAACTGCACCACGCGCCGGGCGATTTGCGGCGTCATCGGCGAACCGCCGGCGTAAAGTTCCTGAATCGCCTGCAGCAGCTTCGTCGAGGACGTGCGCTTGAGCAGATAGCCACCCGCGCCGGCCTTGAGCGATTCAAACAGCCGGTCGCTGTCCTCGTAGGCCGTGAGCATGAGAAAATTTATTTTCGGATGCGCGGCCTTGAGTTCGCGCACGCATTCCACGCCGTCCACGCCGGGCAACTGGATGTCCATCACCACCACGTCCGGCTTCACCTGCGGAATGCCCTTGAGCGCCGACGAACCATCCGCGTAAGTGCCCACCAGTTCGAGGTTCGGCGCGGCGCTGGCGAGTTCCACCAGCTTGCTGCGAAACTGCTCGTGGTCCTCGACGAAAACAATCTTGATGGCTTTGCTCATTTATATTTTGCGGGGCAACGTTTCCAACTTCGCAAATCAATCTGGCTGGCTCAAGGGCAATCAGACCGGCGGCTTCGCGGCCGGCGACTGGCCGCGCGGATAATCCATCGTCAGCCGGACGGTCGTGCCTTTGCTGGGCTGGCTTTCAACCGCAAACCGTCCACCCAACGACTCGGTGCGTTGGCGCATATTTTCCAAACCGTTGCGCTCCTTGCGTGACGGCACAACGGCGAGATCAAAGCCCGCGCCGTTGTCTTGAATGCAAATCTCAAACTGCACCCCGTCCGTTTTTGCGCCCAACGAAATCTCCGTGGCGCGCGAATGTTTGAGCGCATTGGTCAGCGCCTCCTTGACGACGAGGAAAATGTTGTGGCGCATCTCCGGCGGCAGCGGCACCTCCGGCAAATCTTCCGCGATCAAAAAACGGCAGTGGACTTCCGTGTTTTCAAACAGCTCGCGGGCAAGCTGCGTCAGGTATTCCACCAGGCTGCGCAAAGAATCGTTGCGCGGATTTACTGCCCAGACAATTTCGTCCAGCGCGCGCGCCGTGCGGACAGCGAAGCCGGAGATTTTGCCCACGCGCGCTTTCAACTGTTCCGCGCTGGTCTCTTTCGACTGGCCGATGTCGGCGATGGACATGGAAATGTAGGTAAGACTGGAGCCGAGTTCGTCGTGGAGATCGCGCGCGATGCGGACGCGCTCGTTTTCCATGGCGCGCTCCTGCTCGATGCGTTTGAGCCGCGCGCGGTAGCGGCGACGTTCGACCAGACGGATGCCCGCCGCGATCAGGCCGATCATAAACACGACCGACAGCAGTTCAAACCACAGCGTCTGCCAGAAATACGCCGCCACCACGAACGCCACGGCTGCGCCCGGTTCGTCCCACTGGCCGTTGAGGTTGCTGGCCTGAACATGGAAGCGATAGTCGCCCGGCGGCAGATAGCTGTAATGCGCCTCCCGGATGTCGCTCCATTCCGTCCAGCCGGCATCCAGTCCTTCCAGCCAGTAGCGGAACTGGATTTTTTCCGGCGCGTCAAAGGCGATGCCAGTGTAATGAAAGTCGAAGCTGTGTTTGCCCGCCGGGATTTGCAGCGAAGATTGAGGCTCCAGCTTCCATTCTCCACCTTCAATTTCTTTCCGGTCCACCAGAAATTCCTCCAGCAACACCGCCGGCAGCGTCGCGACGCGCGTCTGCTGGCGCGGGTCAATGACCACAATGCCTTTGGCCGTCGCGAAACAAAGCTGGCCCGCTTGCGTCTTTAAGGCCGCGCCAAAATTCCCGACGCATTCCTCCGAAGCCATGCCTTCGGACAAACCGAAATTCATCAGGTGCACGGCGGCGGATTTGCCGGCGGCGACATCGTTCAATACGCGCTTGCTGACGCGACAAATGCCGCGATTGCAGCCCAGCCACAAGCTGCCATCGTCGTCCTCCAGAATTTGTAGAATGATGTCGTCCAGCAAACCCTGCTTGGTCGTGAAACCCGTCATCCGCCCGTGCGCCCAGCGGTTCAGGCCGCCGCCGTCCGTCCCGATCCACAGCGTCCCGTCCGCATCGAGATGCAGCGAGCGGATAAGATCGCTTTGCAGTCCGTCCTTGGTGGTGAACACCGTGAGTTTGCCATTTTGCAACCGCGCCAGCCCGCCGCCCAGCGAACCAATCCACAATGTCCCGTCCGGTTCCTGCGCCAGCGTCGTCACCGGCTGGCCGGAGAGTCCATTCACCGGCGTGTAAGTTCCCTGATTCAGCAAACCCAGTTTACCGTTGTAAGTGCCCACCCACATGCCCGCATCCCGGTCTTCGCACAAACTCCAAACCCGGTCGCCGATGAGCCACGGCGTGTCGCTGTAATGGGAAAGTAACTTGCCCTCCTGCCATTGATACACCGCCGGCCCCGCGCCCCACCACACGCTGCCATCGCGTCCGCCCAACACCGCTTCCAACAGCACATGGGCGCGAAACGGTTCGCCCTCCATTGGGCTGGCCGATTTTCCCTGCCAGCGGTAAAGCCCCTGCCCATAAGTGGCCGCCCAAAGTTCCCCGTTCGTGGTTTGCGCCAGCGAACGCAACTGGCATTCTGACGAACCTTGCATCAGATGATACACGGAAAGTTTCTTCGGCCCGATGCGGTTCAGGCCACCGGACTGCGTGCCCGCCCAGAGAAACGGCTCGTGCCCCGCGTAAAGCGACAGCATCGCATCGTCCGACAGGCCGTCTTTTTTCTGCAAGGCGTTGAAGCGCCCGTTTTGAAAATAATATAGCCCCTCGTTCAACGACGCGGCCCAGATGGTGCCGTCCGCTGTTTCCGCAATGCGATACGGCACCGCTTCCTGGAAACCGTCATTGGTTCCGAACGTGGTCCAGCTCCCGTTTTCACCGCACAAGATGCGGCGTTCGCGCAGACCCGCCCACACGCGGTCCTGGCTGTCCACGAAAACACAGCGGGGATTATTGGCATTCCGCGAGACCGAAATCGCCACCGAAAAGGTATCGTCGTGAAAGCGCAGCAGACCGTTGTGCAGCGTCGCTGCATAGATGTCCCCCGCCCGGTTCTTCGCCAGATCAAAGATTAGAATCGAACCAATCCCCTTCACCGCCGGCTCGAACCGGCCATCATGCCAGCGGCTCAAGCCCGTGTGCGTGCCAATCCAGACATCGCCATTCGTCGCCTCCACGAAGCTGCTAATGGAATCGCCCGCCAAGCCGTCCTTGACCGTGAAGGTTTTTATCTCCCCGCGCACCAACTGACCCACACCGCCGCCCGAAGTGCCAATCCACAACCTCCCCCGGCTGTCCTCCAGCAACGCCGAAATCTGGAGATTCTTCAAGCCGTCCGCCAGCCCGAACACCCGGCAATGCACCCCATCGAACCGCGCCAACCCCTCGTCCGTGCCCAGCCACAGATAACCGTCTCGCGTCTGCGTCACGGCGTTGACCGTGTTATTAGGCAACCCCTGCTGGTTCTGCCACGCCCGGATGAAAAACGCCGCGTCCGGATTGCCCGCCGCTGGCTGCGCGCCGGTGGACAGCGCCAGTCCCCCGCTGGCCAGCAGCGCGGCCAACCCGTTGCGGAACGAAACAATCATCGCCTCATGCCATCAAAAGTCTTCGCTCAACACAAGGGGAATCCCACGACAGCGGACAGTTTCATAACCACCCCAGATTTCGGCTGGCAGGGGAAAATGGCGGAGCGCCAATTTGCAGACGGCTTGGCGGGTTCGAAATTCAAAGCGTCTTGCGACTTGGCATCCAAGGCCAGAGAGAGGCTGACGCGGTTGCCGCTTATTCCAAAAGGCTGAAAGCGCGTTCAACCGGCCCGGCCGATTTCAGTTTCGGCTCCACGGAACGCCCGTATTGCCAGGCAACGACGGTGACTTTGATGGGATATTTCGCGCGCGGCGGCACCGGCAGAATTTTCAGCACGTCACCAACCACTGCCGCCGGACCTTCGCGGACAAAATAACGAACCGGCACGCCGGCATCCGAGGTGGCCTTGAGCGGCAAGGATTTTGTTCCAGATTTCTGGTCGGGAATTTCCGGAAACGTGAGGCGCTGCTCCGCGCCCTGCCCGTTGCGCGCGGGAATGAACAGGTGCGCCTGCTGCACCGCCGGCTTGAAGGTCGCATCGCCGGGCTGCGTCGCGGCAAAAACCAGTTCGTAGGAATGGGCGTTGGTCACCAGCAGCGTCTCTTTCTGAAAACTGACGGCAAAGGTGTCTGGGGCGATCTTCTCAAACGGGCCGCAAATCCGGTCAATCGAAATGGGACCGCCACCGGCGGCGTGGCCGAGCGGCGAGTTGGTGGGCAAACCGGTCCAACCCGGCAGCCGCGAACTGCCGGCGGGAA
>CAIXPZ010000002.1 GCA_903921455.1 uncultured Verrucomicrobia subdivision 3 bacterium
CAAGTCCTGCCTGCCGTGCCAGTCTGCTAGATGGAGAGGTGGCAGAGTGGTCTATCGCGGCGGTCTTGAAAACCGCTTTGGGCGAAAGCCCAACGGGGGTTCGAATCCCTCCCTCTCCGCCAGAAAATTTTTGTGAATAATTGGATACATATCGGAATTTGGGCGGCGGTCATCGGCGCTTTGTTCGGCTACCTCTGGTGGCAGGGACAGGTCCAGCGTCTGGCTACCTATGTGGCGGAAACGCGCGAAGAGCTGAAGAAGTGCGCCTGGCCGAGTTGGGAGGAACTGAAAGGCTCCACCGCGCTCATTATCATCATGGTTGCGCTGCTCGGCGGGTTCGTCGTGCTGGTGGACACCATCCTGTTCAAAATTTTCATCCACTAAAATTTCATGCGCAACCAGTGGTTCATTATCCAGACGCTTTCCGGCCAGGAAAACAAGGTCAAAGACAGCATTGAAAAACGCGTCAAGACCGAAGAGATGCAGGACTTCATCAAGGAAGTCATGGTGCCGATTGAGAAGGTTGTGGAGGTTCGCAATCAGAAGAAGACCGTTTCTAACCGCAAGTTGTGGCCGGGCTACGTTTTCGTGGACATGGTGCTGCTCGACGACGAGCGCCGGATTATCGAGAAGCCGTGGTATTTCATCCGCGAAACCCAGGGCGTCATCGGCTTTCTGAGCGATCCGCCGCAGCCGACGCCCACCGAGGAAGTGGATGCCATCAAGGTGCAGATTTCCGCGTCGGAAGAGACGGAAAAACCGAAAGTCAATTTTGCAGTGGGCGAAACCGTCAAGATTAACAATGGTCCGTTCCTGAACTTCAGCGGGGTCATTGAAGAGATCGACCCGGAACGCGGCAAGCTGAAGGTCACCGTCAATATTTTTGGACGTAACACGCCGGTGGAATTGGAATACTGGCAAGTCGAGAAAGCTTAATAGAATTTTATGGCAAAGAAAATTACAGGACAGATCAAGTTGCAGATACCGGCCGGTCAGGCCAATCCCGCGCCGCCCGTCGGCCCCGCGCTCGGCCAGCACGGCGTGAACATCATGGGATTCTGCAAAGAATTTAACGCGGCGACCAAGAACGACGCCGGGCTGGTGATTCCCGTGGTCATCACGGTATACCAGGATAAGTCGTTCACCTTTATCACCAAGTCGCCGCCCGCGTCCATCCTTTTGAAAAAGGCCGCCGGCATCACGGCTGGCAGCAAGACGCCGAACAAGGATAAAGTCGGCAAGGTGACGCGCAAGCAGATTTTGGACATCGTTAAAATGAAGTCCAAGGACCTCCATGTGAATTCGGAAGATGCGGCGGTTCGCCTGATTTCCGGCACCGCCCGCAGCATGGGGATTGAAGTTGTCGGTTAATTAAAAACGTACAATCGCGGGAGAGACTAAAGCTCGATTGCACCGCACCAACATAAATGCCCAGCAAAAGATATAAAAAGGCGCTTGAAGTCGTGGACGGCAAGAAAGCCTACTCACTCAAGGATGCCGTTGGCGTGCTCGCCAAATTCCCGAAAGCCAAATTCAACGAAACCATTGATCTCGCGTTCCGCCTCGGCGTGGACCCGAAGCAATCCGACCAGATGGTCCGTGGCACGGTGCCATTGCCCCACGGCAGCGGCAAGACGGTGCGCGTTTTGGTGTTCGCCAAAGGCAACGCGGCGGACGCGGCAAAAGCTGCCGGCGCTGAGAACGTTGGCTTTGAAGACATGATCGCCAAGTGCAACGGCGGTTGGAATGATTTTGATGTCGCGATTGCGACGCCCGAAGCGATGGTGGAAGTCCGTAAACTCGGCAAGGTGCTTGGGCCCCGCGGCTTGATGCCGAATCCGAAAACCGGCACGGTCACCGAAGACACGGCGAAAGCGGTGAAAGAGGTCAAGGCCGGTCGCGTTGAGTTCAAGGTGGACAAAGCCGCCAACGTCCACGTCATCGTGGGCAAGGCTTCATTCAAGCCGGAACAGATTGAGGAAAATGCTCGCGCCGTCATCGAAGCGGTGGCCAAAGCGCGCCCGAACAGCCTCAAGGGCGCTTACATCAATTCGTGCACGCTCTCGGCGACGATGAGTCCGCCCGTGCGCGTTGACATCCGTGAATTTGCCGCCAACTAAAAGGAATTACCATGCGTGCTGAAAAAAAATTATTGACGGGTGAATATGTCGCCCGGTTGAACGCCTCGCCGTTTTTTATCGTCGTTGGCTATCAAGGTTTGAAAGTGGCGCACCTCTCCGAATTGCGCAAACGTCTGTCGCTCGCGGGCGCGGAAATCCACGTGGTGAAGAACACCGTGTTTAACGTGGCGGCGAAAGAAGCCGGCATCGGCGAATTGAACGGCAGTCTCGCCGGCCAAATCGCGGTCGTGACCGGCAAGAAGGATATTTTTGTCGCCGCCAAGGCGCTGAAAAATTTCGCGGCGGAATTCGACAAGCTGAAGCTCAAGTTCGGCTTTTTGGACAACAAGCGCGTCGAGCCGGCCACGCTCATGGCGTATGCCGATTTGCCGAGCCTCGAAGTGCTGCGGGCGAAATTGCTCGGGTTGTTCAACACGCCCGGAACGCAGATCGCGGCGGTCATCAAGGCCAAGGCGGAAAAAGTGGAACCAGCAGCTTAACCAATTTTGGTTGGAAAATTTTAATTTCCAACCGGAAAACAAACAACAAACAATAGCGTAAATCGTCGGTTCGCAGGCCGTGAACTGAAATTTGCCGGGGCGCCGGTAGACGACGAGACGACAAACAAGAAAGTAAAAGTAATATTATGGCAGACCTCGCAAATATCGTGGAAGAATTGAGCAAGTTGACGGTCATCGAAGCCGCCGAGCTCGTGAAACAACTGGAAACCAAGTGGGGCGTGTCCGCCGCCGCGTCCGTCGCGGTCGCGGCTGGTGGTGGCGCTGCTGCTGGTGGTGCGGCCGCTCCGGCGGAAGCCAAAGACACTTTTGACGTGATTCTCGCCTCGGTTCCGGCCGACAAGAAGATTTCCGTCATCAAAGCCGTCCGCGAAGTCAAGGCCGGTCTGGGTCTCGCCGAGGCGAAAGCTTTGGTCGAAGGCGCTCCGAAGACCGTGCTCGAAGGTGCCAACAAGGCTGATTCCGACGCCGCCAAGAAAAAGCTTGAAGAAGCGGGCGCGAAGGTCGAAGTCAAGTAAGCTGTTCGGTTTCGGGGCGACGGCAAATTGCCGTCGCCCCATTTTATCCCCGCAAAAGGCGGGACCCATTGACAATATTAGTTTGGTAGAACAATTCGGTTGCCGGTTGGCAAGCTGGTCGTTTAAGACGACGGGCTTGCCTTGTGTCGTTAAGTGAAAATCGGTGCGGCGTGTGCCGCGCCTAACAGAAAATAAAAAATGCCATCGCGATC
>CAIXPZ010000003.1 GCA_903921455.1 uncultured Verrucomicrobia subdivision 3 bacterium
CCGGTTACGCGCAGTTCTGACGGAGTAGGAAAACCGGTGTCCGTTTTGGTGTCCGTTTGGACACCCTAGCTCCCTAATTCATTGCTGCACACGCAGTTAGAGCTGGAGGCGAGGGTCGGAATCGCCCAAGGTAGGCGTCGATTTCAGTGCTATTTTACCTGATTTTACAAGGGTTTCAACCACTTTGTGGCCACTCTATTCCACCCTGTTTTCACCCTATTCTGTTAGCCATTTTGTTAGCCATTTTTCCGCCGGTCCAGAACCGCTTTTGTCATCTATCCGGACTGCGCGGAAGTTTGCAAATGATCCGACTTAACTACCAAATTTTAATCCGGTAGAAACGAGGCAAGGCATTAGTTCGTGCTCCGCTGTCCAAGTAATTGGTTCTGACCATACCGGAGCCATTGATGATGAGGGGCGGGCTGACATCGTCAAAACCAGCCCTTAAGTTTGTGCTCGCTTGCACCGTGTTGGTTGTGCCACCCAAAGTTTCCCAATTAATCAAGGCATCCTGATTACTCAATAGAAGCGAGGTAATTTGCACAGCTGTGCCAGAAATATTTATGCTGGCCTTACTCGCGTTCGCCATCCCGTTTTTGGCAACGTAGAAGAAACCCATCATTGGACCCCACGATGATTGGCCGACCCAATTAAAAGCATTGGCTCGATACCAATATATTGCGGTATAATTCAGGTTAAAATCGTCAAAATACGAGGTCATTGGGTTTGTGATCGATGCGATGGTAGTCCAGCTTTCAGGCTTTATTCCGTGACCAGTGTCAAGAGCCCTTTGGATTTCGTAGCCGGCGGCGACATCGTTGAGGGGCCACCAAATGCGCGCGATGATCCAATCTGGATAAAGGGTGGATGCATATATCCTTCCCGGAGCGTCTGGCGGCATGATCTTGACACTTGCCGGCAAGCAATAGTCCGACAGGCCGAGTGGACTGTAGGCCCGCACTCGATACCAGTTGGTGGTAAAGGCCGTCACATTGCTGACCGTGTAGTTTGCGTAATAATCGTTTGCGGCAGGTATGACGGCGATGTTCGTCCAGTTGCCGGGAATCCCGCCTACATCAGAGGCGGATTCCAGAATAAAGCCATCTTCATCGCGGGCGTTATCAGTCCAGTTCAACCTCACTTGATTTGTGGTGGCCACCATCTGTCCATACAGGGGACCCGGGGTGACGGCGGGCACGACGGTTATTTTTGCGGCTGCGGTATACGCGCCGAAACCGACCCAGTTGAATGCGCGGAGGCGATACCAATACGAATTGTTAACGGACAAACCCGCATCCGTGTAATCGTAATAGAATTCATCAGGGTCTGTGACGGCTACCGTGGCAATCTGGGTCCAGTCACCGGGATTTCCTGCTTCATCCGGTGCCCGCTCAATCTGGAACCCCGACACCAAGCCATAGTTGTCGCGGTAATTGAAATTCCATGACAAATTACCCTGATCCCGATAAACACCGGCAGAAAAGTCTGGGGCTGGTGGCGGCTCGATGGGCAGCTTATCCGAAACCGTGTAGGCCGAATCACCCAACCGATTGAACGCACACACGCGATACCAGTTGGTTGTCAGCGCCGAGACGTTGGTGTCTGTGAAGTAACCATATTCGGCATTCGTGATCGACACGGAGCCGATGGCAAGCCAAGGGCCGGGCATGCCGCCGACATCGCTGGCGCGCTCAACCCGGAAGCCATCCGCATCGGAACTGGAGTCCTGCCACGAAAGGTTGACTTC
>CAIXPZ010000004.1 GCA_903921455.1 uncultured Verrucomicrobia subdivision 3 bacterium
AAGCTCCCCCTCCTGCTGCTTCTACCTCGAAGCGGAATCAACAGCTTGACGGAGACCTGAAAATCCAGTTCCCTTTGCTCGGAAGGTGAGGCACTTTTCGAGCGCCACCCGCCGCACTTTTCAACCGCCGTTTACAGTGCCCGACCAAATAAAGCGGGGGTCAACGCCGGGTCATCCACCTTGAACTTGTTGCCTTGGCGAATCTCTTCGGCGTGCTTAGCAAGAAATGTTTTCCATTGATTTCGCAGTTCAATTCGCTCGCCACGAGTCAAATCTGTTCGGCCAGACGAACTTCCCGGCAATCCTTCGATAACAGTTTGTAGACTGTCGAGGGCAAGACCGTAAAGTTTTTCTTCGTCCAGCCTGTCCGCCCAAGTTGCAAGCAAATCAAAGCCTCCGCCGAGAGACTTCGCTGCATCAGTTGCTTCACGCAGCAACCATTCGTGATGTTCTGTGGCAATAATTTCAAGGATCGGCTTGAGAAAAATTTTATCATCGGCCTCTTTTGCTATCGTGCAAGCAGCACGGCATACTCCAAGGTCTTTATCGACAAGACTGCTTTTGATAAAATCATAGCACTCGGTTGGAACCGGCGGTTGAATTGCCCGCAGCGCCGCCTCTCTCCCAGGACAATAAGAGTTTGGACCAAACACCGTGACAATGTGAACCCAACCGTCTGGTCGAGGCATTGATTTTTCTGAAAGCCAATCAAAATATACAAAGAATTGCCCCTGTCCTGATAAATTGTCATTCAGATTGAAACCTCGCGCGTGCAGAACCCTCATGGCTCTTAAGAGTTCCGGCAATGGTTCAGGATAATTAAGTATGTTATCCTCAGGATTACAACGCGGATTGACCCCCACTCCCATTTGATAAAGCGCATGGTCCAATGCACCCAAAACTGACGGTGCATCGGTCGGGTTACCAACGGCCTCAATCATAAACGCACCCGTGCCAATTTCTTTGACTTGCTGTCGAGCTAGAAAATTTGTTGCCAGTGAGCGCACTTGTTCCGTGAAATTGGTGTTCCATGTCTTGGTAGCAAGGCGGCGTCTGGCTTCCAGAGCATCAAAGCGAAATGGACCACGCCCAGGAAGTTTACCTTCAAACTCAGGATCCGGAAGCCGACCGTTCAAAGTCATTGCCGCGTCCAGTGCTAGACTTGAATTGGGACTTGAGGCCAATTCTATCAGTGCTGCCGTTGCCTCCGGTGTGGCAATGCCATTGATGCCGGCTAATGCCTGATGATTCCCGTTCCGTGCTCGTTCCATTAAAGGTTCCAAATAGATAGGTAACCCTAAGTAACTAAAATCAGGTGAACCTGATTTCTCCATATTGCTGATAATATTTTCGGCTTTAATGGGGTCAGGCATTTTAAAAGTAATAGTGGCTTCGCCGGTAGTAAGCTTGCCTGCATCTTCTTTCCAGCCAAAATCATGTGTTGCGTGAATGATATAACGGCCGGGATGCACAATTTGGGAATACCACATCAAATGCAAAGATTGTTCGTATTTCTCCCCAGGGCTAAGCGTTTTTGTGGATTCAAAACCGCCAAAACAAATTTTGGCTGGATCTGGATCATCGGCAACCTTGCCTGCTTCATCTGTTGCCGTAATTTTGAATCGAAGGGAACGACTTGACCCACGATAATCACCACCATAGTTAAAACTAAATGGACTCGTACCCGCATTTGTGAGGGTAAAATGCATCACCACGTCTTCTCCCAGAAAATATTCGTTGCGGTCGAATCCAATCACAATTTTGGCACCAGAAGGCACAAGTGCATTTGCGTTCCCCTGCTGAGCAGCACTGTCTGAATTGATAATCAATAACAAAGAGAGGATAAGAAAGCTTCCTGCCATCAGGGAGAGTGAAGATTGTCTCATAAGACACTCGGTCTAACTCAAAATCACATAGTTGACTAGGGTTATTTCAAATGCTCATCCCCGTTAGTTCATTTCTTCGCGAACTTTAATTCATCCCCATCTGCGCTGACCTTGATTTTATCGCCGGGCTTGAATTCGCCGGCCAGCAATTTTGTCGCGAGCGGGTCGAGCAGGTGTTCCTGAATGGCGCGCTTGAGCGGCCGCGCCCCGAATTGCGGGTCGTAGCCTTCGCGGGCGAGCAGCTTCTTCGCGCGGTCATCCACGTCCAGCGCGAGATTCTGCTGCGCCAGCCGTTGCGTGAGCTGGCCGAGCTGGATGTCCACGATGCGCGCCAGTTCCGCTTCGTCGAGGCTTTGGAAAATGATGACGTCGTCCACGCGGTTCAGGAATTCCGGGCGGAAATGTTTTTTTAACTCGCCCATCACCTTGTCTTCCATCGCCTGATGCGCGGCCTGATCGGTGTGGCCGTCCAGGAAATATTCCTGGATGATGGGCGACCCGAGGTTGCTGGTCATGATGACGATGGTGTTCTTGAAATCCACCGTGCGGCCCTGGCCGTCCGTGAGCCGGCCGTCGTCGAGCACCTGCAAGAGCACGTTGAACACGTCGTGATGCGCCTTCTCGATCTCGTCGAACAGGATCACCGAATAGGGTTTGCGGCGCACGGCTTCACTGAGCTGGCCGCCTTCCTCGTAACCGACGTAGCCGGGCGGCGCGCCGATCAGCCGCGCCACGGTGTGCTTCTCCATGTATTCGCTCATGTCGATGCGGATCATGGATTGCTCGTCGTCGAAGAGGAATTCCGCGAGGGCGCGGGCGGTCTCGGTCTTGCCCACCCCGGTCGGCCCGAGGAAAATGAACGAGCCGATGGGGCGATTCGGGTCTTGCAGGCCGCTCCGCGAGCGGCGCACGGCATTGGACACGGCGGTGATGGCCTTCGCCTGGCCGATGACCCGCTCCCGCAGGCGTTCCTCCATCTTGAGCAGCTTCTCGCGCTCGCCCTCGAGCATCCGCGACACGGGAATGTGCGTCCACGCGGCCACGACTTTGGCGATGTCTTCGTCCGTGACTTCCTGCCTGAGCAGCGTGGGGCGGGCATTCCCGCCCTTCACCGAAGGCGAAGCGTCGGCCGCGCTTTCCATCTTCGCCAGCTTGGCTTCCAAATCCGGTATCTTCCCGTATTGGATTTCCGCCGACTTGCTCAGATCGCCTTTGCGCTGCGCCTGCTCCAGCTCGATCTTCGCCTGCTCCAACTGCGACTGCACGATGCTCACCGCATTGACGGCGGTCTTTTCGTTCTGCCACTGCGCCGTGAGCGCCTTGGATTTGTCCTTCAAGTTGGCGAGCGTCTTGTCAATCAGCTTGAGCCGATCCTTGCTCGCGGCGTCCTTCTCCTTGGACAAAGACATCCGTTCGATTTCCAATTGCAAAATCTGCCGGTCGAACTGGTCCAGCTCCGTCGGCTTGGAGTCCAGCTCCATTTTGATGCGTGACGCCGCCTCGTCCACGAGGTCAATCGCCTTGTCCGGCAGGAACCGGTCCGTGATGTAGCGATGCGAGAGCGTCGCCGCCGCCACGAGCGCCGCATCCTGGATGCGCACGCCGTGATGCACTTCGTAGCGCTCCTTGAGCCCGCGCAGAATCGCGATGGTCGCCTCGACCGTCGGCTCGGCCACCTGCACCGGCTGAAAGCGGCGTTCGAGCGCCGGGTCTTTCTCGATGTGTTTGCGATATTCATCCAGCGTCGTCGCGCCCACGCAGCGCAACTCGCCGCGCGCGAGCTGCGGCTTCATGATGTTCGCCGCGTCCGTGGCGCCTTCCGCCGCGCCCGCGCCGACGATGGTGTGCAGCTCGTCGATGAACAGGATGATTTTTCCCTCGCTCGCCGTGATTTCCTTGAGGAACGCCTTGAGCCGGTCCTCAAATTCGCCGCGATATTTCGCGCCCGCGATCATCGCGCTCAAATCCATCGCGACGAGCCGCTTGTTTTTCAGCGATTCGGGAACGTCGCCGCTGACGATGCGCCGGGCCAGACCTTCGGCGATGGCGGTCTTGCCCACGCCCGGTTCGCCGATGAGCACGGGATTGTTTTTCGTGCGGCGCGTGAGCACCTGCATCACGCGGCGGATTTCCTCATCGCGCCCGATGACGGGATCAATCTTGCCCTGCCGCGCCAGCGCGGTGAGATCGCGACCATACTTTTCGAGCGCCTGAAATTTCCCTTCCGGCTGCTGGTCGGTCACGCGCTGGTTGCCGCGCAATTCTGCGAGCGCCTTGAGCACGGCGTCGCGTTTGAGGTTGTGCGCGGTGAAGATTTTCTTGAGCGACGGGCTCGCCTCATCCAGCAGGCCGAGCAGCAGGTGTTCGGTGCTGACGTAATCATCCTTGAGTTTGCCCGCCTCGGCCTGCGCGGCGGCGAGCGCTTTCTGCAGATCGCGCCCGGCATGCGGCTCGGCGCCGCCCTGCACGGTGTGCCGGCGGTTGAGTTCCTTGTCCAAATCCGGCTGGAGCGTGGCCGGCGGGACGCCGATGCGCGCCAGCAATTCCGGCACCAGGCTCTCGTTCTGGCCGAGCAGCGCCAGCAAGAGATGCTCGCCGTCGATTTCCGAATGGAGCGATTCCCGCGCGAGCCGTTGCGCCTCCTGCAACGCCTCCGATGATTTTTGCGTAAGCTTGTCGAGTTGCATAACTAATAAATAATGGGAATGCGCGCTGCGTCAAGTCAGGGAAAGACCGTATTGCCCCGGATGAGGAAGGGACGCCAACCATGTTACGAATTCAAAATTCGGGGCAGGTGCGGGACGTGAAAGTTATTCCAGATGGACGATCCCGTGGCGGATCGCGCTGATGGCGGCTTCGGTGCGGTCTTGAACTTTGAGTTTGGTGAAAAGGGTTTTGAAATGAGCTTTGACGGTGTCTTCGCAAAGGAACAGGGAAGAGCCAATTTCCTTGTTGCTGCGGCCCTTGATGAGCAGTTGCAAGACGTCCATTTCCCTCTGGGAAAGTTCCGGGCGTTGCTGGCGGTCGGCGAGCCGTTTGGCGCGTTTGTCCGAGAGGACGTGCTTGCCGGCGTGAACATTGCGGATGGTGGTGGACAGTTCGTCGTCCGGGGTGTCCTTCAACAGATAGGATTTGGCGCCGGACTGGATGGCGCGGTAAATATCCTCGTCGGTGTCAAAAGTGGTGAGGACGATCACGCGGGCTTCGGGAAATTCCTTGCGGATGGCGAGCGTGGCTTCCACGCCCCCCATGCCGGGCAGGCGCAAATCCATGAGCACCACATCCGGCTTTTTCTGGCGGTAAACGGCCAGCGCTTCGCGGCCATCGCCGGTTTCGGCAACGACCTGCAGGTCAGGCTCGCTCTCGATGAGCGCCGCCATGCCCTTGCGGAAAGCCGGGTGATCGTCCACCAGCATGATTCGGATGGCGTTGGTTTTTTTCAATTTCTTCACGACTATCCTAATGGCAAAGTATTAGCGTGTCATTTACCCGTTAGAGTAATTCTAAATTGGCCTTCTGCCAAATGGGTTGGCTCAATCGCCGGAAAGCGGCACGCACAGTTGGATCTCCGCGCCCTGGCCGGCGGCACTGCGGATGTCCAAAGTGGCTTTCATCCCGGTGGCGCGTTCACGCATCCCGACGAGTCCAAAGCCGCCTTCGCTCCGGGAAAGTTGGGCCGGATCAAAACCGCGGCCATCATCGGTCACAATCAAGCGGAGAAATTTCTCATCGTAGTCCAACCGGACCTTGATTTCCTTGGCCTGCGCATGTTTGGTGGCATTGGTGATGGCTTCCTGGCCGACGCGCAGGCAGTTGTTTTCCACCACGGGCGCAAGCCGGCGGACGCGGCCGGTGGTTTCAAAACTGGTTTTGAGTTCCGTGCCTTCGGCCATTTGTTTGAGAATGTTTTTCAAGGCACCGGAAAGGTCGCCGGTCTCAAGCACTTGGGAACGCATGTTCCAGATCGAGTTGCGGGCTTCCTCCAGACTGCCGCGCACGAGTTGCTGGGCGGTGTCGAGATATTGGTTCAGCGGATCGGGCGCGCCGGTGGCTTGTTTTTTGGCCAGCCGCAGTTGAACCGAAGTGGCTACCAAGCCTTGCGCGAGGGTGTCATGGATTTCGCGCGCCATGCGGTTGCGTTCGGCCAGAATGGCGGCGAATTCCGCCTCCGCCATGGCGCGCTGGCGGGATTGCTCATTCAACCGTCGTCGAGCCAACAGCGTCACAATGCTGGACGCCAGCAACAATCCGCTGAGGGCGATACCCAATAGCAAAATGATGTGTCGGGAGGTCCACCACGGCGGTGGCTCAATGACGATTAAATCTTCCGGCGAACGAAGCTGGAGTTGAAATGTTTGCGGATGCCAAATGCCCATTATCGGCCGGAGGGAGTCATGCCCCACCGAGCAGATGCCAGCGATGCGAACCTTGCTGCCAGCCTGCCAGGCGGGAAGTATCCGCTGTTCCGGGAGGAATTTCAAAATCGCTTTAAACACGGCTCCGGTCAGGCTCAATGTGAATGCCGCACCATCAACGGTTGGTTGGATATCTGTCAATAGGGCATCGGTGGCGACCAGATCGTCTTCATGATCGAAGGCCTCGTTGAAATTCGTGAATGAGTGCGGGACGGGCGGCGGTCCAGAACCGGTTTTACGAAAGCTGGCATCTTCCAACACGGGCGACATCGAACCGTAGCTGGGAAAACCAAGCGCGTCGATTTCATCGCCCGGGTGTAAATTGATGGGATGCTGATACGTTTGGAGGCGCAGGCCGGAGGATTGATCCCGAATCCAAATGAACGAATCACTTTGAGAATAGGTGACGATGCCATGCACATGGATGCGGTGGCCGACCGCACTGTCGGGCGTAAACAGAAGCAGGCTGTTGGCGGGACGCACTGGCAAATCATATGGCTCCGCGGGTGCATCTTTTTCCACGCGAATCGGTCCGCCGCGCGCGACTTGCACCACTGGCGTCAGCACCTGCCGTTTTTGGTTGAACTGATAGAGGCAGATGCCGCTCAGGCGCACCTCGGCGTCCACTCGAACTAGAGGATCCACCGGTATCGGCACGCGCACGGAAACGCTGCCGCCGTCCATGGCGATTACCAGTCGCCAGATATCAAAGCCTGGCGCCGCCGGATCCAGCCGCCGCCGCACGACGCCGGAAATTTCCACCCATTGCGCATCCATCGCGCCGCTGATTAATTCCTGATACGTGACATGGCGTGGCGGCGGGATGGCTGACCTTCCCAGTTTGCGGATGGAATGGGCCCGCACAATCGGGGCAAATTCTCCCGGATCGGTGACGCCGGTGATTTCAAGCAAGTCTCCCCGATGACAGGAGGCGAAGATGTTCTTGGCGGCCAGCACATAAATTCCGGCGGTTTGATCGGCAATGATCACGGCCCGTTCGCGCGGCGAGGCCTCGTCGGAAATCACCACGCCGCGTAAAAGCACCGGGCGGGCTTGGGCCACTACATCGGCGTTGAGGCTGCGGACTTGGGCGGCGTTGGTCAGCGTATCGAAGGCGGGTGACAATGTTTGGGCGACAGACCTGCCGGTAAAAATGGCGAATGCCAACAGTAGTCCCAGCGCGCTGCATTGAATTGGTTGGCGGAGGCGCATTTTAGGAATCTGGAAAAATTATGCGGCAGCTTTTCCGATTACGCAATGCCTCCGTTCTACTCCTGAAAACACGTCGTTGGTGTGGCCGTTCCTGTATTGAATATTAACTCACTGATAAACCAAACGGTAGAATACGGAGGTATTTCGGGTGTCCAGTGGCACGGTGAACTGCGTGGTGGTGGTGGAATCCGGAAGGGAAATCCAGTGGGTGCCGAGACCCGCGCCCAAGCCGTTGGTCTGCACCTGCAAGATCCAGCCCAGATGATCGGCGGGCCAGGAAATTTGCAGGGCATTGTTTGTGATGCTGGCAGTGAGATTCGTCGCGACCGTGGAGTAAACCATCAGCACGCCATTCGTGGAATTGAATTTCCAGTCGAGTCCGGCCCCGGGCGAGCCGGCGAGGAGCGAAAAATTACCGGCAGAACTGGTCGCGCTGAAGAGCTGGAAGCTGTCGCCGCCCGCGAGTGAGCCGGCGAGGTTCGTCACCGCCAAAGTTCCCGCGCAGGTCAGTGGACCGACAACGCGCAACTGGTCGTTCGTGCCCAGTGCCTTGTTGAGCTCGATAATGGTCGTGCTGCCGGATTGCAGGGTCACGCTGTTGCTGCAGGTCAAAACGCCGATGTTGCCGCCGGGTGAAAGCGTGCCGTTCACGCTTAGATTCCCGAGCACCGTTCCATTGCCTTTCAACGTCTGAGTTGCGCCGAGCGTCAGGCCGCTCGCCGAAACGTCCAGCGTGCCGCCCGCCCCGACGGTGATCACCGGGGTGTTCGGCAGGGTCATCCCGCTGCCCAGCACCAGCGTGCCGCCGCTGAGCGTGGTATTGCCGGAAAAAGTGTAAAGACCATTTAACGCGCTTGTGCCGCTCTTGGTCAGGGTTTGCGCGCCGGCATTCAGCGCGACGGCGATACGCCCAACGATGCTGCCGCCGAAGGAATAATTCGTATTGCCAAGGTTCAGCGTCAGCGTGTTTGTGGGCGCGCCGCTGTTGGTGACCCAGGCGACATTTGCCGCCGTCACCACATTTTTCAGGCCGGCGAGCGTCTGGTTGAAGCCGTTTAAATCCAGCGCGGTCGGTGACGTGGTGCTGCCATTGCCGGCGAGATCTAGCGCGGCGTTGCTGGCGATGCCGTTGTTCGCGCCGAGGCTGGTGGTGTTGGCGCGCACCTGGAGTTCGCCGTAGTTGCCGCCGCCGGAGAAACGCACATTCCCAAGCCGGACCATGATGATGTTGGTGGGCGTGGAAATGATCGTGCCGCTGATGGTAAGCAGGCCGGAGGTGGCCGGCCCGGCGAAGTGGCCGCCATTTGCCGCATTGCTATAAATGTTGATTGGGCCGGACCACGTCGCGCTGGTGTTGTCATTGATCATGATCATGCCGGTGGCCACGCCGGGCGCGACGGCATTGGCGGTCAGCGAATTTGTGGCCGTCAGCCCGTTGGCGAGAATAATACGTCCCGTGCCATTTGTGGCGTTGCAGATAATCGCGCCCGTGCCGAGCGCGGAATTTTGATTTAGCTGAATGATGCCTTCCCACAGCGTCGTGCCGCCGGCGTAGGTGTTGGCGTTGCTGATGGTCAGTGTGCTGCTGCCTTGCTTGACGAGGCTGCCGCTGCCGCTGATGGAAAAGGGTGCGTTGATTGTGCCGGAGCGGTTGAAGGCGAGCACGCCGTTGTCAGTGACGCTGTTGGTGCCGATGGTGCCGTTCGCGCCACCGGTGCCAACCTGCAGCGTGCCGGCGCTGATGGTGGTGGTGCCGGAGTAAGTGTTGTTGCCGGTGAGTGTCAGCGTGCCCGCGCCGGTTTTGGTCAGGCTCATGGCCGTGGCGCTGCCGTTGGTGATGCTGCCGCTCACGGCAAAATCACCGCCGCCCTGGAAGGTGAGCGCGCGTGAGCCGGTGGCGAGCGAACTGATGCCGCCGAGATTGAGTTGGCCGGCATCGGACTGGAAAATATAGAAGCCGCCGCCGACATTGATGTTGATCGCCCCGGAAATCGTATTTGAGCCGGATAAGTTTTGGATGGCGGGAATATTGGCGTTGCGCCCGTTGAGGGCAACCGCAGCGAGGGTGGTGATATTGCCATTCGTGCCGTCTAGTTGCAGAGTCGATCCGGCGCTTCCTCCGGTATTGTTGCGGAACTGTAGCAGGCTGGCCGAGTCTAGCGCGCCGGGGTTGGCTGCCCGCACGATCCCGTCGAAATTTGCCGTGCTGCCGGTATCCAGATTCATCGTTCCTGAAATTGAGGTGTCGGCAGCCAAAATGAATGTTCCCCCGCCGCTTTTGGTGAAGCCATTGGTGCCTGCCATTGAAACCAGGTTGGTTACGGTGTTTTGGTTGACGACGATGGCCGGCGATGTGACGGAGCCGGTGTCGAGCGTCAGTGTGATGCCGCCGCTGGAGATAAGTGTCCAATTCTGTGTGCCGGACGTGTCGCCGAATTTCAGGGTGCCAAGGCTGCGCTTCGAGTCGAGGGTGACGGTGCGATTCGCGGTGATGTTGAGGGTGCTGAAGTCGGCGGTCTGGCCGATGCCGTTGCCGACCGCGCCGCCCGACCAGTTGGCGTAGGCGCTCCACAGCCCGTCGCCGTCGGTGATCCACACCCCGTTGGTCGCGATCACTGAAACGTAAATCGCCACGAGCGAAAAGGCGCTGGCGCCCGCCGCGTCGGTGGCGCGCACGGTGAAATAATTCGTGCCGGCATCCGCCGCGCCGGGTGTGCCGGTAAGGGTCCCATTGGTGCCAAGGTTTAACCACGCCGGGCCATAGGTTTTGCTGTAAGTCAACGTGTCGCCGGCGTCGGGATCGGTGGCGAGACCGGCAATCGAGTTGCTGTAGGCGACGGCTTCGGAGGCATTGGGGCGCACAATCAGATTAGTGCTGAACGCCGGCGGCGAATTTGTCACCAGCGCCGCGACCTGGGCGGCGGTCAGCGCGTAATCGTTTATCTGCACTTCATCGAGCTTCCCCGCAAACAGCGGGTCGGCGGCGAACTGGCTTTTGCCGAGATAATTGAACATCGGCGTGAAGCTGGCCGGCGTGATGGAAAAACTGCTGGACGACGCGGCGAGGACCCCGTTCGTGTAAATTTTGCCGGTGGCACCGCTCAACGTGACACAGACGTGAACCCACTGGTTGTTCGGTAGCGCACCAGTGGCTTCGACCATCTGCTCGCCGCCCCCGTTGTTGATGGCGAAGCGCAAGGTGCCACTGCCGGAACTCGGCGTAAGAAAAAGATAATGCGACGTGTCGTCGCCGAAATCAAAGAGGCGTTGCCAGTTCACCCCGCCGTTCCAATTGACCCAGGCGGCGAAGCTGAAATTGGTGGCGATACCTAAATTGGGTGGCAACTGGAGGTAATTGTTCGTGCCATCCAGCACCACCGCCTGACCTTTGTGGCCCGTGGTGAAAGCGGTTGCGGTCGCGGCGAGGGCGTTGTTGCCGTAGCCGGAGCCGTCAAGCGTATTCGTCTCGAACAGATATTCCGCGAGGCTGCGCGTGCCGTTGTCCGGCAGCGTTTGCTTGTAGGATGGCGCGGACACCTGGTCGCGGTAACTCACTCCCGCCGCCGTGATATTTCCGTTGGTGTCCACCACTGAGCGCACGTCTTCAACCCAGTTGTAAATCGCGTAGCGTTCCACGAACGGCGTGGATTCGAGCATGCTGACCATGGCCGCCACGCAAGCCTGCTGCTGCGCGTAGGTCGGCGGCGCATAGGGATTGTTGTCAGTCCAGTTTGCTCCGTTGTTCCATTCGGTGACCCACAGCGGCCGTTTGAACTGGTCGTATCTCGCTTTCAGGAAATTATACATCTGCGTCGCTGCGCCGCTGGCGTCGGCGGGGTTATGCGCTTGATAATAGTGCAACGGCACAAAGTCCACGCGCAGTCCGGCGGCATCGGCCTGGCTCATGAAATTGGTGATCCACGACCA
>CAIXPZ010000005.1 GCA_903921455.1 uncultured Verrucomicrobia subdivision 3 bacterium
TCGCCTTCGGATAATCGGTCACGCGCTCAAAACCGCCTTTGTGCAAAAGGCGCTCGGCGTTGTTCGAGCAGTCGAACAACCGCCACTTGAGCGAGGTCGAACCGATATTGGCGACGAGGATTTTCACTTTGCGGACAAAGGAATTATTCGAGCCACTTGCCGAGGCCGCTCAATCCGTCGTGCGGCCGCGGGATCACCTGGACGCTGACGACAGCGCCAACTTGCGCGGCCGCGGCGGCACCGGAATCGGTGGCGGCTTTGACGGCGGCGACATCACCACGGAAAAACACGGTGACATAACCACTGCCGACTTTTTCCCAGCCGGTGATGGTGACGTTCGCGGACTTGAGCGCGGCGTCAGCGGCTTCCACGGCGGCGCAGAAACCTTTGCATTCAATCATTCCAACAGCTTGCTTTGACATATTTTTAAAAAGTTAAAAGTGGTGGTTAATTATTTTTTCACGCCATTGCCGATGAAGGCGGCGAGCAGTTCTTCGTGCGGGCGCGCGATGATGTGGGAGCCGACGAGTTCGCCGACTTTGGCGGCGGCTTTCGCACCGGCGTCCACGGCGGCTTTCACGCTGCCGATGTCGCCCTGCGCGATGACCGTGATGAGTCCGCCCCCGATGGCGACGGTTTTGACCAACGTGACGTTGGCGGCCTTGACCATGGCGTCGCTGGCTTCCACGCTGCCGACGTAGCCCTTGGTTTCAATCATTCCTATTGCTTCGTTCATAATGTGTTTTGGTTAATGGTGAGAGTTGTGAGAAATTTATTTGATCAATTCAACGGGCGTGTGCGGCTCCAGATTACAGGCGTTGCCTTCATCGGTATCAATGTGCACTTCCAATTTAAAACTCGGATCCACGCGCACCAGCATTTGATCGAGCGTGATCGCGCACGGGCCGCCGATCTTTAGTTTCATGTGGTCGCCGGCTTTCACACCGTAAAATTCTGCGTCCTTCGGATGCATGTGCGCGTGGCGCTTGGCGCGGATGACGCCTTGGGGCATTTCGAAAAAACCAGCCGGGCCCATCAACATGCAGCCGGGCGTGTCTTTGATATCCCCGGAACTACGCAACGGAATTTCAAAGCCAAGCGCGATGGCGTCGGTGTAGGCGAGTTCGATCTGATTCAGATTTCGGCACGGACCGAGAATGCGGAGGTTGGAAATCACGCGGCTGCGCGGTCCGATGAGCGTGACGGTTTCCTTCGCGGCGAACTGCCCGTCCATATAGAGCCATTTGTGGACGGTCAGCTTGGCGCCCTTGCCAAAAAGAGTTTCTACCGCTTCCGGCGTGAGATGGCAGTGACGCGCGCTGACGTTGACAACGAGCGGGCTTTGTCCGCTGGCAATACGCGGCAAAGGCTTGCCGAGCTTGGCGTAAACCGCCTGACGAACCATGTGTTCGACGACGGCGCGATGAGGTGCAGGTGCTGCAACAGCCATAAGATTTGACTGACTTTGACAAGTTTTAGATTTAAGTCAACAAACTTCTTGCAAATAATTTCAAAATCTACCAAATTCGTTCAAACATGACCGCAGAAGAGCGTAAACACCGCATTGAAGCCTACCTTCAGCGCGTGGAATTCGCGTCGTTGGAAGAACTCTCCCAACACGTGGAGGCCTCGGTTTCGACCGTTCGGCGGGATTTATCGGTCTTGGAAGCGTCGGGAAATCTGCGTCGAACCCATGGCGGAGCACGGATTGTAACCCCGAAAACGGATGAATTTGCCTTTGCCGCGCGTGACGCGCATCAGCTTTCGGAAAAAGAATTGATCGGCAAGGCCTGTGCGGAACTCATCGGTTCGCATCAGAGCGTGATTTTGGACGCGGGCACGACGGTGTATCACGTCGCGCGGCATCTGGAGGAAAAAGCACCGCAGATCGTGACGAACTCGCTGCCGGTCGCGAACCTTTACGCCTCGGCGAACAAAGTGGAAGTGATTTTGGCCGGCGGCGTGATTTATCCGCGGCTCGGCGTGTTGGTCGGCCCAATGACTGTCGAAGCGTTTTCTAAAATGCGCGCGGACGTTGCTATCATGAGCGCCGGCGGCATCACATTGGAAGGTGTTACAAATTCTCACGCGCTGCTGATTGATATCCAGCGCGCGATGCTCAAGGCGGCGCAGAAAATTATCTTCTGTCTCGACCATACCAAGTTCGGTCGCCAATCCGTTTCGCCGCTGTGCGGATTGGATATGGTGGACACGATTGTCACCGACAGCCAGGCACCAGCGGAATTGGTAGCCAGCCTGCGCGAGCGCGGTGTCGAAGTGGTCGTGGCTCCGGCGGCGCCAACGAACGGTGCAGCACATTGAAAATTTAATCACAACTTAAAATGAATCTCGCAGATAAAGTTCGATTGGCCGGCGTGGTCGGCGCGGGTGGTGGTGGTTTTCCCACGCACGTGAAACTCGGCGCCAAGGCAGAAGTCGTCATCGCCAACGGCGCGGAATGCGAACCGCTCCTGCACAAGGACGCCGTCACGATGGAAGAAAGTGCCGTCGAAATCGTTCGCGGCATGCAGCTCGCCGTCGAAGCCGTGGGCGCTAAAGAAGGCGTTATCGGCGTCAAGGCCAAGAAGAAGCACGCCGTCGCCGCCGTGCAGGAAGCGAGCAAAGGCACGAACATCCGCGTCCAATTGCTCGGCGATTATTATCCCGCCGGCGACGAATACGATTTGGTTTACACCGTCACCGGTAAATTGATTCCGCCCGGCGGCATTCCCATCGCAGTTGGCGCGATCGTCAACAACGTCGAAACGTTTGTAAACATCGCGCGCGCGAACGACGGCAAGCCGCTCACGCATAAAATGCTCACCATCGCCGGCGCGGTGAATTCGCCGTGCACTTTACGCGTGCCCATCGGCACAACGTTCCGTGAATGTATCGAACACGCGGGCGGTCTTTCGACGAATGATCCCGTGTTGTGCCTCGGCGGTTTGATGATGGGCACCACGTCCGACGATCTCGACACGCCCGTCACGAAGACTTCCACCGGCGTCATTATTTTGCCGCGCGATCATCACACGATTGAACGCAAGCTGAAGCCGGCCAAGCAACAAGCGGCCATTGGCAAATCTGCGTGCGACCAATGCCGTTATTGCACGGAATTTTGCCCGCGCTTCCTGCTCGGTTACGCCGTCGAACCGCATCAAGTCATGCGCACGCTTGCCTTTACCGGCACCGGCGAAGATTACTTCAACCAATGGGCGGCGATGTGCTGCTCCTGCGGTTTGTGCACATTATATTCCTGCCCGGAAGAGTTGTTCCCGAAGGAAGCCTGCGACGATGCCAAGTCGATGATGCGCGCCAAGCAGATGAAATGGACTGGCCCGATGAATCCCAAAGTCCACGCGATGGCCGACGGTCGCCGCGTGCCGATCAGGACGCTCGCGAAGAAATTGCACGTGCTCCATTACGATCTACCCGCGCCGTATCTGCGTCAGGAAATTTCGCCGGGCCGACTCATCCTGCCGCTCAAACAAAGTGCAGGCACACCGGCCATCGCGAAGGTGAAAGTCGGCGACCGCGTCAGCGCCGGTCAGGTGATCGGCGAACCGGCGCCGAATGCGCTCGGTGCCATCCTGCACGCGCCGATGAATGGGACGGTGCGCGAAGCGAACGAGAAGCAGATTGTTTTGGAGCGGTAGAATTTGAGCGGGGCGTTCCACCCTCATCCGCCCTTCGGGCACCTTCTCCCCCACGGGGGAGAAGGCCGGGATGAGGGGGCCGCTCGCGAGTCCAGAAGTGTTGAAATTTTGAAACAAAAAACTTAAATCGAGAAATTTTATGGCCGAGAAATCTGTTGGATTGATTGAACTGTCGAGCATCGCCGCCGGCTTCCAGGTGGCGGACACCATGCTTAAGGCGGGTAACGTGCGCTTGATCCTCTCGCGCTCCATTTGCTCCGGCAAATACATGGTGCTGATCGGCGGCGATGCCGCTGCCGTGACCGCCGCGGTAGAGGCTGGTTGCGATGTCGCGGGCGGCTGCCTGATTGACAGCTTCGTCATCGCCAGCCTGCATCCCGATGTTTTCGTTGCGCTCGGTCGCACTCAAGTCGCGGAGCCAAACGGCGCACTGGGTATCATAGAGTCCTTCAACGTCGCCACGCTCATTCAAGCGGCCGATGCCGTGGCCAAAACGTCCGCCGTGCAATTGCTGGAAGTCCGGCTTGCGATGGCGATGGGTGGCAAGGCTTTTTGCTCGATGACCGGCGATGTGTCATCCGTCCAAGCGGGTGTCGCCGCCGGCCGTGCGGTTCTCGCCGAAGCGGGCGTGCTAGTGAACAGCGTTGTGATTTCCCGTCCGCATCCGGACGTTTATCGCGAAGTGGTTTGATTTACGCCTGGCGCGCGAAATTCTTCGCGGTTTTGTTTCCATTGCCAGAAGGCCTTAGTTTCGGCTTAATGTTTCTTACACCGCCATGCTAAAAAAATTATTTCTTCAGTTAAGCGTCCTTGCCGTTGTTGCCATTCCATTCCTGTCTGGCGCGGAAATGAATCTGGAAACCGGCTGGCAAAATCCCCCGAACGACGCGCGTCTGCGCGCCTACTGGTGGTGGCTGAACGGCAACGTTACCAAGGCTTCCATCACGCACGATTTGGAGCAGATGAAGGCCAAGGGTTTTGGGGGGGCGCTGTTGTGTGACGCGAACGGCGCATCACAGGAAGGTAACGCTACGGTGCCGCATGGGCCGACCTTTTTCACGTCGGAATGGCGCGAGTTATATAAACACACGCTGCGCGAGGCCGACCGGCTCGGTTTGACGATCAGCTTGAATATGCAAAGCGGTTGGAATCTCGGTGGTCCGGTGGTGAGCAAAGATGACGCGGCAAAAAAATATGTCTGGTCGGAGGCCCGTGTTTCAGGGGGGCACGATGTAACTTTGAAACTGCCGGTTCCGGAACGACGCGAAGATTATTATCGCGACATTGCCGTGCTGGCCTATCGCTTGAAGGCGTCGTCGAAGAATGACCTTGCCATCACCGCGAGTTCCAGCCAGCCGGATTATCCGCCCAAGTATGCCGCCGAGGGAACGGCGACCACATTTTGGGTTTCCAGCGGCACGCAATCGGGGCAGGGGCCAACGCCTCAAAAGCCCGAGTGGTTGCAAATAAATTTGGAAAAGGCGGCAACGATCTCGGAATTAAAGATTCAAGGTCGCCCCGGTCACAGCCCGCGTGAATGCGAGCTGCTGGTTTCCGCCGACGGCAAAAATTTTCGCGGCCTCAAAACTTTTTCCGTGAATGACGGCGCCGAGGCGGTTGTGAAATTTTCACCGGTCAACGTCGCCGCCATTCGTGTGCTGATCTTGAGCGCGTATGACTCGGGTAGTCCGGCTTCACCGCGCAATGTGCAGGTGGCCGAGCTGGGTTTACCCGAAGTGGCTGGCAAACCTGTCGCCCGCGTGCCGCTGGCCAATTGGAAGCAAAAAGCCTTGCAGGAACCC
The DNA here is from genome assembly GCA_903921455.1 of uncultured Verrucomicrobia subdivision 3 bacterium. Next base: position 5,459 of record CAIXPZ010000005.1, read on the forward strand.
CTCAAACCGTTTTCCGCACCGGTCTCCACGGCGTTGTTTGAGGAAAAGTCTGGCACGCCCGGCGAGCAGGATGCCAATGCGGTTGACGTTTTGGATTTGACCGCAAAAGTTAGCGCGGATGGAATTCTCAACTGGGCTGCGCCTGCTGGCGACTGGCAGATTTTGCGCTTCGGCTACACGATTGGCGACCATGCCTACGTCTCAACTTGCAGCGACGGCTGGAACGGCTTTGCGATCGATGTTTATAGCGCGAAAGCATTCCAGAATTACTGGGACAAGATTGTGGAACCGTTGATTCTCGACGCCGGTCCGCTGGCGGGAAAAACTTTGAAGTATCTGCATACGGACAGCTGGGAAATCGAGTTGGCCAACTGGACGCCGACGTTGCTCGAAGAATTTCAGAAGCGCCACGGCTACGACATGACTCCGTGGTTGCCGGTGCTATCCGGACGCATCGTGAATTCCCGCGAGGATAGCAACCGATTCCTGTTTGATTACCGCCAGACGCTTGGCGATCTGGGCGTGGATAATCATTACCGCCTCTTCAGCGAAAACGCGCACAAGCATGGCATCGGCATCCATCCCGAATCCGGCGGGCCGCACGCCGTGCCGATTGACGCCCAGCGCTGCCTTGGCATGGACGACGCGCCGATGAGCGAATTCTGGGCATGGTCCTGGCAGCACCGCATCGGCGACGCGAACCGTTTCTTCGTCAAGCAACCCGCCAGCGCCGCGCACACCTACGGCCACAAACTGGTCTTGGCAGAAGGTTTCACCACCATCGGACCACACTGGCAGGAAAAACTTTGGGACAATCTCAAACCGTCGTTCGACAAGGCACTCTGCGAAGGATTAAATGTCCTTGTCTGGCACGCGTTCGTCTGCTCGCCGGATGAAATGGGCGTTCCCGGACAACAATACTTTGCCGGCACGCATCTGAATCCCAAGGTGACGTGGTGGGAAAAGTCTGTGCCGTTTTTCAGCTACATCGACCGTTGCCAGTTCATGCTGCAGCAGGGAAATTTTCACGCCGACGTGCTGCAATATTACGGCGACCATGTGCCGAACTTCACCCAGTTCAAGCGCACCGACCCGGCACATTGCCAGCCCGGTTACGATTACGATGTCATCACCGCCGAGGCTCTCATTAATCGCGCCACGGTGCAGAACGGAAAAATTTTCCTGCCCGACGGCATGAACTATCGCGTGCTGGTGCTGCCGGAGCGTGATCAGATTTCGCTGCCGGTGTTGAAAAAAATTTCCGAGTTGGTCAAAGCTGGTGCGACCGTCACCGGCCCCAAGCCGGTGCTTGCGGAGACCTTGGAGAATGCGGCGGATGCAGATGCGCAAGTGCGCCAGCTGGCGGACGCGCTCTGGGGCGGACAGACCGGCAAAGGCCGCGTTATCACCGGCAAAACGGCGCGCGAAGTGTTGCTGGCCGATGGCATCGCGCCGGACTGCGAGTTCAATGCGACTGGTGGCGACTTTGATTACATCCATCGTAGTACCGGCAGCGAGGAGATTTATTTCGTCGCCAACCGCACGAATGCCGCCGCCAGCGCTGTCGTCGCCTTACGTGCGCCGGGCAAAGTGCCGGAGCTATGGAATCCTGTGACCGGCGAACGGAAATTTGCGCTGGCATACGAGGAAAAAGTCGGCCGCGTGTTCGTGCCGCTCGAATTTGGCCCGTGCGGCTCGTGGTTTGTGGTTTTCCGCGAAGCGGCTTCGGCGCGTCCGGCGGTGGCTAAATCGAATTCGCCCGAGGTAAGGCCGATTCAGGAAATCACTGGCGCATGGACGGTTCATTTCGATCCGAAATGGGGCGGACCGGAATCTGCGCAGTTTGATTCACTCGTGAGCTGGCCGACGCGGTCGGAGCCGGGCATCAAGTTTTACTCTGGCACGGCGGTTTATGAAAAAACGTTTGTCGTGGATGACTCAAAACTCAAAACTCAATACCCAAAAATAATTTTGGATTTGGGCAGCGTTCGCGAAATCGCCGAAGTGAAGGTGAACGGCAAGAGTTGCGGCACCCTTTGGTGCCCGCCGTGGCGGGTGGATGTGACCGATGCGGTGAAAGCCGGCGAAAATACATTGCAGATCGAAGTCGTGAACTTCTGGCCGAACCGCCTTATCGGCGACGCCAGTCTGCCGGTGACGGAACGTTTGACGCGCACCAATATCCGCAAGCTCACGTCCAAGACACCGTTGGAACCGGCGGGTTTGCTGGGGCCGGTGCAGTTGCTGGAAGCGGCTGCGCCGAAGTGATATTCGCCCGCGCACCATTTAGCCGAGCAGCGTCAGCACCACGCCGACGAGGATGCCGATAACGGCGGGAAGTTTTTTCCAGCCGTTGACTTCCTTGAAGATCAACAACCCGCCCGCGAACGCCACCAGCGTGCTCGCGCGGCGCAAACTCATCACGATGGCGACCAGGGCGTCTGGATGACGCAGCGCGCTGAAATAAAGATAATCCGCCACCAGCAGCGCCAGCGCGATGAAGGGAATCGTCCAGCGCCATTGGAATTCATTACGCTGCCAGAGCCGCAGCTTCCATCCCAGTGCGAACGGCGCAAAAAATGCGACCAGATAAATCTGAAACCAGCATTGCACCGTCGGCACGGAAAAATTCAGCGTGGTGAATAGATATTTGTCGTAGAGCGAACTTACCGCGCCAAACAGCGTGCCCATGAGCAGGAAGCCAACCCATTTGTTGCGATGAAAGTGCACACCTTCTTGCGCGCCGGCGATGGACAGCCCGACAAACGACCCGAGCGTGGTGAGGATGCCGACAGTTTCGAGCCAGGACGGACGCTCGCCCAGAATTAAAATCGCGCCGAACAGCGTCAACAGCGGACTCATCGCGCGGATGGGCGCGCCAAGCGATAGCGGCAGATGTTTCAGCGCGTAGTAAGTGCCGATCCACGACGCGGCGACGATGCCGGATTTCAGCAGTAGTTGCAGATGTTGCTTCAGAGTCAGCGGGTCGGTCACCAGTGATGGCGGCAGGAGTCCCGGGTGAATCGCCTGCGCCAGCAGGAGGACAAGCCACACGGTCGCGCCGGTGAGCGTGCTGAAAAACAGGACAGGCGTCACGGCGTTCGCCCGCACTGCATATTTGGTGCAAAGGTCGTAAAGGCCGAGAAAAAACGCGGACAGCAACGTAGCGAATACCCAGTTCATCAAAAGCGGTCAGGATAATTTCGCCGCGCTCAGAAAGCGAACTTTTACGCGGTCAGATGTTTGGCTTGCCGCTTGGGCAGCGAACGGTCGCGGTCGCGGATGACTGACCGGTTTTCTTCCGGCAGAAATTCCCTCAGAAAATTTGGAGCGTCCCGGCGACCGGTGCGCTGGCAATCGCGCCAGAACGTTTCGGCGACGGATTTGGCGTCGCGGTTCAGTTCGCGTGTGAGAAATTCAAAGAGCAGTTCCATGAGCCGGGCCAGCGCGATGCTGTCGGTGCGGTGAATTTTGGCGAACAGCCAGTCGCTGAAGCGGAGGAAATTAATGAACGGGGATGCGTCGTGACTCCAAATCAACGGCGCGGTGGCGACAAAGTTGCCGCTGTTGCCGACCAGATCCCAGTAGCGCGCAAAACGGCGCAGCTGTTGCATCGTGGCGAAATCGATCAGCTTGTTCTGCAAAATGTCGTAGGGGGGATGCTCGTTGTAAACCATCTGCCATTCGGCATCGTGCCGGATAATCGGCGTGCCGCGCAGGCGTTTCAAGATGCCCACCTGAATTTCCTGCGGGCCCATTGTAATGAGTTTATCGAAACCAGCGGCAAAACTTTCCAAAGTTTCGCCCGGCAGTCCGATGATGAGGTCGGCGTGGATGTGAACGCTGGTTTCGCTCCGCAGAAAATAAAAATTGTCCGCCATGCGCTCGTAATTCTGCCGCCGGCTGATGAGCGAGCCGACTTCAGGGTTGAACGTCTGAATGCCGACCTCAAATTGCAGCGATCCGGCTGGAAACCTGGCGATGATTTCGCGCAGCTCTGCCGGCAGCCGGTCGGGAATCATCTCGAAATGGTAGAACATTCCAGTCTGATGGCGGGCCAGGAAAAATTCCAGCAGCGCCTTGCTGGTCGCGCTGTTCAAGTTGAACGTTCGGTCCACGAACTTGAACTGCTTCAGGCCACGCTCCATGAGCCGCTGCATTGCGGCGAAAAACTTTTCCAGCGGCACCTGGCGCACCGGAATGTCGAGTGATGACAGGCAGAATTCGCACGTGAACGGACAGCCGCGCGAGGCCTCGACATACACGATGCGATGCGCGATGTCCGCGTCGGTGTAAAATTCGTAGGGCAGGGCGATGCGCGAAAAATCCGGCGGCTCGGCGGGAATGATTTTCGGCAGCGCTTTGAGATCGGCAGCCAGTAACTCCCTGCAAAGTTCGGCAAATTTCAGATCCGCTTCGCCGGTGATGACATGATTGGCCAGCCCGACAATTTTTTGTCCTTCGGTCTCGTAGCTGACCTCTGGACCGCCGAGAATGATTTTAATTTCCGGGCGAATTCGCCTGATCGCTGAGATCACTTCCGTGGTTTGTGTGACGTTCCAGATATAAATGCCGAAGCCGATAATCTCCGGTTCGCGGGCGAGCAGTGCCTCGGCGATGTCGAGCGGGCGCAGGTTGATGTCAAACTCTGCGATGACCGCGCGCGGCTGCAATTCGCCGAGGTTGGCGAAGAGATAGCGCAGCCCGAACGCGGCGTGGATGAACTTCGCGTTGAGCGTGGTGAGGATAATGTCCGGCATCGGCGTCAAGTTAGCAGTCGTTGCGATGCACGCCAAAGCGGAAATTAAATGGCGAAGTTAATTGACCTTGTTCTGCTCATAGCCGAACCTGCTATAACTGACAAATGATGAATCACGCAGAAACGCTCCATGCCCGCACCAAGGTTTATGCCAAAGATCACACCCTGAGAAGTTGGTGGTGCGTGCTTTCAACGACTTTTTTTCTGGTTGTCGCTTCGGTTGGAACCTTGCCTGCATTGCCGTTGATACCGCATGTAGCCCTGGCGGTACGGGTTTTTTGCAGCTTACTGACCGGGTTGCTGATTCTCCGGCTCTTCGTCATCTATCATGACCAGCAGCATCACGCCATCCTACCCAAGTCCAAGCTGGCTGAATTATTCATGCGGATCTTCGGCATCTGGGCCTTGAGTCCCAGCAGCATCTGGCGCAGTTCACATGATCATCATCACGCGCATAATTCCAAGTTGCGCGGTTCCAATATCGGCTCCTATCCCATCATGACCAAGGAGCAATACCAAATCTCTTCCCGCAGCATCCGGTTTCAATATCTGTTCATGCGGCACCCGTTGACCATTGTGTTCGGTTATATCTTCGTTTTTCTCTACGGCATGGTTATCAACCCCTTTCTGAGCGCGCCGCGCAAGCACTTCGATTGCCTGCTTTCCCTGCTGCTGCACGTGGCGATCGGCGCGGCGCTGGTGCTGATGTTCGGCTGGTGGGCGATGGGACTGACGTTGGTTTTTCCGCGTCTGATTGCCTGTGCGATTGGCAGTTATTTGTTCTATGCCCAGCATAATTTCCCCGGTGTTTCCTTTAAGGACAAGGCTGGCTGGACCTTCGAAAAAGCCGCGCTGGAATCCTCCAGCTACATGAAGACCGGGCCGATTATGGCGTGGTTCAGTGCGAACATCGGCTACCATCACATCCATCATTTGAACCACCGCATTCCGTTCTATCGGCTGCCTGAAGTCCTACAGGCCATTCCCGAATTGCAAAAACCCAAGGTCACCACGCTCAATCCGCTCGACATCATCCGCTGCCTGCGCCTGAAAGTCTGGTGCGTGGAAACTCAGCGCATGGTGGGTGTCCGGGGGCTTTGATCAGTTGGAGCTTTCTTGGGAAACCTTTAGAAAATCGATCTGGCTTAATTTCTCCAACAGTCGCGCGTCAGCGGCGGGAAATTGATGGGCAGTAAGGTCAGCCCGGGAAATCCACTTCACCGCTGCGCAATCCAAGGGTTGCGGTTCGCCGGAAAGCAGCTGGCCGATAAAAAACTTCAGCCGCACCGATTTTTCAGAATAGTCGTGAAAAATTTCCTCAAATAACTCACCAACGGATATTTCCACGCCCAGTTCCTCGCGGATTTCACGGATCAGGCACTGTTCAAACGACTCGCCCGCCTCGCGTTTTCCGCCGGGGAATTCCCAAAGTCCGCCGAGGTGTGATTTTGCGTGCCGCTGGGTGATCAGCAGTTTGCCGCCGCGAAAAATCAGGGCGGCGGAAACTTCGATGGCTTGTTTATCGGCCGACACTCTTATAAATCCAGCCGAGTTTTTCCATTTCCGCCGGATCAAACAGATTGCGTCCGTCGAACATGATCGGATGCGTGAGGCCTTTCTTGGCGCGGGCCAGATCCAGTTGCTTGAATTCGTCCCACTCGGTCGCTATCACAATGGCATCGCAGCCCTCGGCCACGGCATTCATGTCGTTCACATAAGTCACGTTGGGCAAAAGGGATTTGGCTTTGTCCATCGCCTTCGGATCATGAACGCGCAGGCTCGCGCCATCCTTGATGAGCCGCTGGCACAGGTCAATGGCGGGCGAAGAGCGCACATCATCCGTGTTCTGCTTGAACGCCAGACCAAGCACGCCGATCTTTTTGTCCTTCAACACCCAGAGCGTATCGGTGATTTTTTTTATGAACCGGTCCATCTGGTCGGAGTTGATCCGCTGGACTTCCTTGAGCAGGCGGAACTCATAGCCGACCTGTTCCGAAATCTTGATGAACGCACTGAGGTCTTTTGGAAAACAACTGCCGCCGAAGCCGATGCCGGCGTTGAGAAAACGGCGGCCGATGCGCTCATCTAAACCGATGCCCTGCGCCACCTCCTGCACATTCGCCCCGGCTGCCTCGCAGACGTTGGCAATGGCATTGATATAGGAAATTTTCAGCGCGAGAAAAGAGTTGGCCGCGTGTTTGATCAATTCCGCCGAATTGATGTCGGTGACGATGATCGGCGCTTCGAACGGCGTATAGATTTCTTTCATCGCGGCCACCGGACGCTGCGAGCCGACCCCGATGACCACTCGGTCGGGCTTCATCAGATCGCCGACCGCAAAGCCTTCGCGGAGAAATTCCGGGTTGCTGACCACGTCAAATTCAACCTTCGCCGTGCAATAACGCTTGATGGTTTCGGTGACTTTTTCGCCGGTCTTTACCGGCACCGTGCTCTTGTCCACCACGATTTTGTAGCTCGTCATGGCGGCCGCGATGTCGCGGGCCACGCGCTCGATGTAGCTCAAATCCACGGAGCCGTCCGCTTGCGGCGGCGTCGGCACGGCGATGAAGACGACATCGGAATTTTGCACGCCCTCGGCCGTGCTACTGGTGAACTTGAGCCGTCCCGCCGCCACATTCTTTTTGACAAGTTCTTCCAGACCGGGTTCGTAAATAGGTATGCCACCCGCCTGCAGCATCTTCACCTTATTGGCGTCGTTGTCCACGCAGATGACGTGGTGGCCGACTTCGGCAAAACAGGTTCCAGAAACGAGACCGACGTAGCCGGTGCCGATGATGGTGAGCTTCATATCAAGACTTACCGGCGGGCTTGACGGCGGCGTTTTTGATCTGGAGTTGCGCCAGCCGCTGGGCGGCTTCTGAAGCGAGGGAGCCCGCCAACTGTGACCGCGCCACTTCCTGATAATAGCTGGCGGCTTCGGTCAACTTGCCTTGCAATTCTGACACGCGACCCAGTGCAAATTTCGCCGGCAACGCTTCCGGGGAACCGGGATAGGCCGTCGTCAAAGCGCGATATTCCGCCACTGCCAAATCCAGTTTGTTCTGCGATTCCAGGCTGGCTGCCACGCCCAGTTCGGCCGCTGCCGCCAGCGAACTGTCATTGTTTGCGGTGAAAAACTTCTGGTAAATTGCCTGCGCATCGGCATAGCGCCCCGCGTCAAACAGCACGGTTGCCGCCTGTAACTGCGCCCGCTCCGCGGCTAGTGTGCCGGCATATTCGGTGGCGACCTTCTGATACGCATCCGTCACCTGCTGCACCGTCGGGTTCGGCGGCATGTTCAATTGCAGCTTGGTGTAGGCCAGTCCGGCGTTGATGGCCTTCTGTTCACGTTGGGTGGTGATAAAATACCAGATGAATAGAATCACGGCCACCGCCACCGTGATGACGATGAGGCGTTTGCGATTGGCTTCAAACCACGGCCAAAATTTGATCAGGAATTCCGCCGGTGCGTCTTGTGTTTGCATATATAAATGAAAGATAAGTTTTTCCCCGCCGGAACCGAAAGGCAAGCCGAAACCGTCCGTTTTTCAGTCCCTTGGCCACTCGCATCCCGCTTAGGATTTGAGAGCAACGAGAGCACTATTGTGCGGTAAGGCGGATTTGCTTTACGCGGGCCAGACTTGTCCGGCAGCGACCCGGTATTGGGGCATCACATGGCGCGTGTCCACGATGAGCGGCGCCCAGTCGGCGAGTTGCTGGTAATCCACCGCCGCATGGGCCGTGGAAATCAAGACGGCATCGAAACCGGAAATCGTTTTCCGTTGCCACTTCACGGACTGCGTCCCGGCCCAATGCGGATGTTCGCGCGTCGGTTTGATGACGGGCACGTGCGGATCGTGATAGGTCGCCTGCGCGCCGCGGGCCTTCAACAAGTCCAGCAGCGCATAGCTAGGCGATTCGCGGTCGTCATCCACATTGGCCTTGTAAGCCAGGCCCAGCACGAGCACCTGTGCGCCGCGCAGTTTTTTCTTCCGGGCGGCGAGGGCTTGGGCCACGCGGGCGACGACGCGTTCGGGCATGGCGCGGTTAATTTCGCCGGCGAGTTCCACAAAGCGCGTTTCCTGGCCGACCTGCCGGGCTTTCCAGGCGAGATAAAACGGATCAATGGGGATGCAATGGCCTCCGAGGCCGGGGCCGGGATAAAACGGCATGAAGCCAAAGGGCTTGGTGCGCGCGGCAGCGATGACCTCCCAGATGTCGATGTCCATCGCGGCGTAAACGCCTTTGAGTTCGTTGACGAGGGCGATGTTGACGCTGCGGAAGACGTTTTCGAGTAGTTTCGCGGCCTCGGCCGTGCGGCAGTTGGCGACGGGAACCAGCGTGCGGATGGCGCGGCCATAAACGGCCTGCGCCGCCGCGAGACAGGCGGGCGTGTAGCCGCCGATGAGTTTGGGAATCGCGGCGACTTGGCTCCGGGGATTGCCGGGATCTTCGCGCTCCGGCGAGAAGGCGAGGTGAAAATCCCGGCCAGCCTTCAGGCCCGAACCGCGTTCCAGGACGATGCGCAATTCCGTCTCCGTGGTGCCGGGATAAGTTGTAGATTCGAGGACGACAAGCTGGCCGCGCCGCAGGTGCGCCGCGATGGCTTTGCCGGTCTGCCGCACGAAGGATAAATCCGGCGTGCGGTTTTTCTTCAGGGGCGTGGGGACGCAGATGAGGATGGCTTCAACGTTTTTGATTTCGGCGAAGTCGGTGGACGCGGAAAGCTTTTTTGCGCGGACGAGCTTTTGGATTTCGCCGGCAGGAATGTGCTGGATGTAGCTGCGGCCGGCGTTGAGGGCGGAAACCTTGCGGGCGTCAATGTCCAGGCCCAGCACGCGCACGCCGCTGCGCGCAAATTGCAGGCACAGCGGCAGGCCGACGTAACCGAGTCCGATAATCGCGATGTTCATGCCGTGGCGTCAGCTTGCACCAGCGGCGTGCGCGGCAAAAGTGTTTTCGCGTGAAGCGGCACCCCGTCCAAACCAACCACCGGGAAACCAGAACCGGATTTTTGACACAGGGCGCCGCAAATCACAGCGCGGCGGACGAACTTACTTCTTGAACGTCCGGAGATAGGTGACCGAGGCCTTGATGTCGTCATCCGAAAGCTCGGACGGCTTCATCAGCGTCTTGTCGTCTTTCTTCATGCCTTCCTTGATGGACTTGAAGGCCTGTTCGTCGGAGAACGACGCCTGCACGGCGGCATCGGTATAGTCGCGGGCGCCGAGTTTCTGGCCCATCTTGGTGGCGCCTTTGCCATCGTCGCCGTGGCATTTGGTGCAGCTGTCGGCGTAAACGGCCTTGCCGTCAGCGGCGAAAGCGGTGATGGTGGTCAAGGCGAGTGCGAACGCCGCCGGGAGTGCGAGGAGAGCGATTTTTTTCATAAGTGTGAGTAAACTATCGCCCCGTCATTCAAAATTATCTAATCACTTATTGCCAGACACTTGACGTGGATTGTCGCCGGAAATTTCCCGCAACCGGGTTTCCGGAGTTCAGTTCACGGGGACACTGGCTGGCTGAGGCCGCTGGCGGCTTTCCTCGTGATAAGCGGTCACGAGCCGCCGGCCTTCCAGCACGTCTTCGCGGGTCATGGTGAGATTCACCATTTCACAATTGGATTCGGCTTCCCGGTAATCTTGATCGGCGGCCAGCCGCAGCCATTTGTAGGCTTGAATCCGAGCGGTCGTGGCATTCTCCGGCAACCCGTCCCGGATGGCGCGTTGATGCAGAATGCCGAGCCGATATTGGGCCCCGGCATCACCCAGTGCTGCGGACTTCTGCATCCATGCCAGTGATTTGACCTTGTCGGCGGGCATGCCTTGACCTTTGGCGAGCATCATGCCGAGATTGAACTGTGCCAGCGCGTGGTTCTGGTTGGCGGCTTTGAGATACCAGTGTTCCGCTTTCACGTAATCCGGCATCACTCCAGTATCGTTTGCATATTTCAGACCGAGTTTGAACTGCGCCTCCGCCACCCCGCGTTCGGCCATGGCTTCGGTGGTTTCCGGAACCGGTGAGCGAGCCGCCGCGCGAAACCACTGACGAAAGAAAGTTTTATCCACGGTTTAACGTAAGCCGGGCACGGACCGAATACAAGCTATGCTTCGGTTTGTTTCCGTCAGAAAAATCGGGGTTCACTCAAGACTATGTTCCGGCGGAGGCTCGCCTGACGAAACCAGCGCAGATAAACGCCGGGAAAGCAGTCAGCCACCCTGTTTGTCCGGCGCGCGCCGGGCGACAAAATCTCACAAGTTCGCTTGCAATTTTTTCCGGGCGATGAAAACTTTCCCCAAACTCAAACGAAAGATAATATTATGCCCCAGCCCATCCCCGCAGGATTCCACACCCTCACCCCGCACCTGATCGTCGCTGACGGCTTCGCGGCGATCGAGTTCTACAAAAAAGCCTTTGGCGCGCAGGAAAATTCGCGGCTCCTGACGCCCGATGGCAAAACCGTGATGCACGCCCAGCTGACCATCGGCAACTCCATCTTCATGCTCGGCAGCGAATTTCCGCCGAGCGTCCTCTCGCCCAAGAGCCGCGGCGGCGCCAGCGTTTTCCTGCACCTCTACGTGGCGGATGCCGACGCCGCCTTCGACCACGCCGTCAAGGCGGGGTGTGTCGTGAGGATGCCCGTGTCTGACACGTTCTGGGGAGACCGCTACGGCGTTGTCGAAGACTTGTGCGGCCATCAATGGTCCATCGCCACGCACCAGCACGACTACACGCAGGCGCAGATTGAGGCGAACGCCAAAGCGTTCTTCGCCACGATGAGTAAATGTGGTGATCCCGGAAAATAACCGGCCCCGGCGCCCCGCCGATCCATTTCAATGCGCCAAGGGGTGGGTGTTTTTTTCCTCAACGAAACGCAGTTGTTTCACGCGCGTGCGCCCGAACAGCAAAATTGCCAGGCCGATCCACGACGTCACCGCCATCACCAGCGCCACGGGCATCAGGCTGTGCGAATCAAACACGCCGATGCACGCCGAGGCCAGGCCCGCCACGCCGATCTGCAAAAAGCCCAGCATGGACGCCGCGCTGCCGATGTTGTGATCGAAGGGCACCAGCGCCAGCGCCGAGCCGTTTGGCGCGGACAAGCCGAGCGCCGACAGGATGACGAAGAGCAGCACCAGCGTGGACCACAAGCCGAACCAGCCCAGCAGGGTTCCCGCCAGCAACAGCAACGCCGCCGGACACACCAGCAGCATCGCCCCGAGGAAGATGCGTTCGCTGGAATATTTCTTCAGCAACAGGATGTTGATCTGGTTGCTGCCGATGAAGCCGACCGACAAGCCGGCGAAGATCGCGCCGAACTGTTTCGCGCTCACGTGGAACACCTCCATGAACACGATGGGCGAACTCGCCACATACACGAGCAAACCGGCAAAGGCAAACGCCCCCGCCAGCGCATACGTGAGGAACTGCGGCTCCTTCAGCACCGCGGCGTAATTGCGCAGGATGGGCAGGGGACGCAACTCCACGCTGCGGTCCGGCTCATAGCCGTCCGGCAACACCCACGCCGTCACCGCCATCATCAGCAGCACAAACGCGGACAGCACAAGGAACACGCATTGCCAGCCCCAGCGCTCCGACACAAACGTTCCGATGCTTGGCGCCAGCATGGGCGACGCGCTGATGACCAGGATGAGCATCGAGATGATCTTGGCGGTCTCCCGCGCCGGAAAAAAGTCGCGCACCATCGTCATCGCCGCCACGCCCGCCGCGCAGCCGCCGACGGCCTGCACGAACCGCCAGCCCACGAGCCATTCCACGTTCCGCGCCAGCAGGCAGGCCAGTGACGCCAGCACGAACAGGCCCAGGCCCGCATACAACGGACGCTTGCGCCCGAACCGGTCCAGCAGCGGGCCATACATCAATTGCCCGGCCGCCAGCCCCGCGAAATAGCTCGAGAGCGACAGGGAAATCCGCGCCGTGGTCGTATCCAGCGCCACCGCCATCTGGGGAAAGGCCGACAGATACATATCGATCGCGAACGGGCTGATGGTGGACAGCGCGCCCAGGATGAAAATGATCAGCGGTCGATTGTGTGTAGGTGACATGGCGACAAAACGGGAGGGCCATCATCGGATGAAACTTTCATTCCATCGGGATGCGATTGCCTCCACGGCGGCGGAACGATGCGCGGACTTGCCCAGCGGGTCAAGTGACAAAAAGGCCGAAGCGCACCCCGTCCTTCCGGAACCGCTCCAGGACAAAGCCGGCTTTCTTTCCGGCGCATAAATCGTCACCGCTATGGGGAAGCGGTTGGCCCGGGAGCCGGGGGCGGACTGGTTGAATAAATTCAGCGACGCGCCCGATCAAGGATGCGGCGCCGATGAAGGCGCCGGTTCCGCCAGCAATTTTTTGACGACGTTTTCGACGCGATCCGGTTGCAAGCCGACGACGCGAACAATCCCCTTGCGGTCGATCACGGCGTAGGTGGGGTAATATTGCACGGCCCAGGCCTTCTCCGTTTTCAATTCGGGATCGCGGGCGGCCGGGTATTGCACGCCATGCTGCTGGGCATTGGCCGCGAAGGTTTCCTGTCCGCTGTCGCTCGTGCAGACCCCGATGATGACCAGGCCCTGGTCCTTGTATTGTTTGAGCAGGGCGTTGTTGTGGGGAATGGCCCGCATGCAGGGGCCGCACCAGGTGGCGTATAAATCCACGACGATGACCTTGCCTTTGATGTCGGCGGCCGTGATGCCGCCATTGATCCAGTCGCTGACGTGGAACGCGGGCATGGGCTTGCCTTCCAGGGCGGCGTGCGCGGCGCGCTGTTCCGGTTTGTCGTCCCACGTCCAATCGACGGGAAATTCCCCGGCGCGAACCGGCCCCGCCGCGCAAGCGATGAACCCCAGGGTGAGCAGCAGCAATTTCTTGGTAAGCATGTTCCACGAATTACCACAACCGGCCGGAACTGACAATCTGGAATCTCCCAGCCCGGCGCCGCTCGCCGGCAACGGGCTGGACGGGCGGGGAAACTCAGGGACGAACCATCCTTATTAAGGGGCAGCAGCAGCCACCTGGCTTTCCCAGCCATCTGCCCCCAACGATGTGCCCCTTGCTCAAGGAAAACCGGATTTTTCTCACAGGAAAAACGATTCCACCTAAAGGCGAAACGATTTCTCCTAAAGGGAAAATAGTTTTTCCTAAAGGAAAAGACTCTGCACCTAAAGGGAAACAGGATTTACCCGAAGGAGAATTGATTTCGCCTAAGGGAAAATCGCCTTCGCCTTTGGGAAAAATTCCTCTTCCTGTTGGTTTTGATGCAAAATCCCGTGGTTCTGCCGCCGGCGTTTGGAACCGGCAACATTTTGTGTTCCAAAATGACAATTGAGCGATTGCGAAAACACTCCCAAATCGCAATAGCCGACGCCGCCACCGTTGATAAACTTCCCCTTGTTCGTTGCCGAAAAATAAAAACAAACAAAACCAAATGGCTCATTATGATGATCCGCACGTTCGATTCGATGAAGGTCATTTTTACGATGAGCCGGCCCCGATAACACCAACCACAGGACTACCTATGCCACTATTCCGCATCTCCCTTGGATTCGCCAAACTCAAAGACCCGGCGCTGGACGACAAAGCCAGCAATGTGGTCATCAAATGCACCGCCAACGCCGCTCTGTTCACCGGCCAGGCCGCCAACGTGACCACCGTGGGGACGGCCCAACTCGCGTTTCACAATTCCCTCGCCGTGGCCAAGAACGGCGGCAAACTGGCCACCGACGACAAAAATGCCAAACGCGCCGTCCTCCTGGCCGCCCTCCGCGTGCTGGCGTTCGGCATCCAAAGCATTTCCAATCTCTCCCCAGAAGACGCAGCCAAATCCGGTTTTGACGTGATTGTCGCCGGCAGTCATGCGCCCGTGAACGTGGACCGTCCGATCATTGAAGACATCCTCAATGTGGCGTCCGGCAAACTGGGGATAAAAGTCCATGCGCCGAAGGGCTACAAATCCCTCGAATTTCAAAAGACCGTGGGCGCCGCCGCGCCGGTCCATGCCGGCACGTTCCCCTCCAGCCGCAACGTGGTGCTGGAAAATTGCGAATCCGGCAAGCTGCATACCATCGAGGCCCGCGCCGTCTTCGGCGGCAACCGCTTCAGCGAATGGAGCGAAGTCGTCCAGCACATGGCGACGTAAAGACGTTATCCACCACGGATGGACACGGATGAACACGGATGGGGAACATGATCTGTGTGCATCTGTGTCCATCCGTGGTAAAAAGGGATTAAGTTCACGTATTCCGCGCATTTCGCGGTAAATTATTGCCGTCAGCACCATGGCCGACGACGCCAACTCAGACCGGGGCGGCAAACGCAGACGCCCTCTGCCGCCGGAATTGGAATTCCTGCGTCAAGTCCCTCCGCCCGGCCTAGAGCCGGAGGAAATGATTGAACATCTCCAGAACCAGCACGCCCGCATCCGCCAGCACGCCGCCCTCATCCGCGAGTATGGCATGGACTCGGACAAATTGATCGGCTTCACCGCGGGTGGCCTGGCCAACCTCATCCGCGCCTGCCAGGAAAGCGACGCGGACAACGAGAAAATGCTTAGTGCCATGGCCGACAAGGCGGATGCGGAATACCATGTCTTCAAGGCCCTGGAACCCATCGTGGAAAAGGCCCACGAAATTGCCCCGTTCGACCCCGAAGTGCAGGAACTGAAGGAGTTCCTCGATGAATGGCGCCAGCACATGCCCAAGGAATGAAACCCATCGCTTGACCCGTCGTGCTGGAATTCGTGGATTTGGAAGCGCTGAAAGCCCACGCGGTGAAGGACTGAATTTTTAGCCACAGATTTACCCAGATGGAAACCGAAGGGTTAAACAAATTATTTTTGTGCCGGCGCATCCATCTCTGCCCACGTAATCGGCCAAAATTTGCCATTTGGTAATTGCCAAGTTCGTGCCTGTAAACGGCGGCTGAAAAGTGCGGCGGGGTCATGTGTGTGACGGGGCGGTTCAAAAGTGCGGCATCTTCATTAACAATGAAGCATGTATCGCAATATGGAAGACTGGGCTGAGATTCGCAAAAAAGTGTTGGCA
>CAIXPZ010000006.1 GCA_903921455.1 uncultured Verrucomicrobia subdivision 3 bacterium
CCACGAACGCCTTCGCCGCCGGCTATCGCGCCAAGGCCAATCACAGCGGCACCTTCGTGTGGTCGGACTCAGAATCCTCCGACTTCGCCTCCACCTCCGTCAACCAGTTCAGCATCCGGGCCAATGGCGGCGTGCGTTTCGTGACCGCCGGCGCGGGCATGACCTTGGACGGCCAGTCGGTTCTGACCGGCAGCAGCAGCGTGTTGAGCGCGGTGGTGACGAACAACCAAAACGGCGTGACCTTGGGCGGCACTTTCAGCGGCAATGGCAGCGGATTGACCAACCTCAATGCGTCCAATCTCAGCAGCGGCACAATTTCAACCAGCCTCCTGCCCGGTTTTCAAGGACCTAATTATAACACCGTTGGCGGCGGCTTATACAACAACGATAGTTCTCCAGGAAATTACAACACTATAGGAGGCGGCTATTGGAACTTCGCCTACGGTTCCCCTAACGGATCGGCGACAGTGAGTGGTGGCACTTACAACACCGCCACTGCAGATTATGCAACAGTGGGTGGCGGATATCATAACGCCGCCAGCGGAAACGGAGCCTTCATCGGCGGCGGTGGTTGGGATGGTGTGAGCGGCGGCAACGGCAACACGGCCAGTGGTGCGGCCTCTGTCATCAGCGGCGGCATGGGCAACACTAACAGCGGCGATTATTCGACGATTGGCGGCGGCAATGCCAACAACATCCAGAGCGGGGCTCAAAATGCCTTCCTCGGCGGCGGCATTGGGAACATCATCCAGACCAGTGCCGGGGGCTCCGTCCTCGGCGGCGGCAACGGCAACAGCATCCAGACGAACGCCTATCGTTCCGTCCTCGGCGGCGGCCAGGCCAACTCCATCCAAACCAACGCCGATCATTCCGTCCTTGGCGGCGGCTATGGCAACACCATTCTGGCGAATGCGGATCACGCCTTCATTGGTGGCGGCTATTCCAACAATATTGCAGGTTCTGGTGTTTATTCCTTTATTGGCGGCGGCGTGGGCAATATCGCCAGCGGTAAAGGTTCAGTGGTGTGCGGTGGTGGTCTTGACGGCCCCATATTGGGGAATCAAGCTCTCGGCACTTGCTCCGTAGTATGCGGTGGCGTCCTCAACGTCGCCAACAATTGGTATTCTGTCGTTCCGGGCGGATTCGATAACTTAGCAAGTGGACAGGACAGTTTTGCGGCTGGAACCTATGCGAACGCCATACACGACGGCTCATTCGTCTGGGCAGATTCGCAAAATTCGACATTCTCTTCCACCGCCAATGATCAAGTCAGCTTTCGCGCCCAGGGCGGCGTGCGTTTCACCAGCGGCAGCGGGGCGGCCAACCAGACCGTTGTCTGGACCCCCGGCAGCGGCAGTTGGAGTTTTTCCAGCGATCGCAACCTGAAAGACCGCTTTGAGAAGGTGGATGCCGGGTCGGTGCTGGACAAGGTGGCCCAACTGCCCATCGTGGAGTGGAGCTACCGGGGTTATCCGCAACGGCACATCGGGGCGATGGCGCAGGATTTTCACGGCCTGTTTCCGCTTAACGACAATGACAAGGCGCTGAACGACGCCGACCTGCACGGCGTGGAGCTGGCGGCCATCCAAGGCTTGAACCAAAAGGTGGAGGAGAAGGATGCGCGGCTGCAGGCGCAGGCGGCGGAGATTCAGGATTTGAAGCAAAGCGTGGATGAATTGAAGAAGCTGGTGCAATCCCTCGTCAAACAAAAGTGAGGCGGCCATGAAAAAGTTAATCCTCCTGTTCAGCTTTCTGCTTTCAACTTTCTGCTTTCGGGCGTCAGGGCAAAGCTACTCCGTGGACTGGTATAAAATCTCCGGCGGCGGCGGCACCAGCACCGGCAGTGTTTATACCGTAACCGGCACCATCGGTCAGCCGGACGCCGGCGGCGCCATGACCGGCGGCAATTATTCCCTGAGCGGTGGTTTCTGGTCGCTCTACGCGGTGCAGACGCCCGGCGCACCGTTGCTCACCATCATCAGCCATGCCGGCAACCAGGCCGTCATTTCATGGGATCCATCCGTCAGCGGCTGGACGCTCCAAACCAACAATAACCTCGCCACCGGCAGTTGGGGCAATTACGCCGGCACGATTGTCAACAACACCACGACCAATTCACCGACCAGGGGAAATTTGTTCTTCCGTCTGAAGCAGTGAGGAATGCGCCGGCTCAAGGCAAGCCGGAACGAAAAACGCAAACCAATATCATCGCTTGAAAATAAAACCGGCAATCCGATTCGCTGCCGTTGCGCTCCTGTTTGCCGCGATTATCCTGCCGGTGTTCACCACGCAGGCCGGCGGCAGCTACCTCAACGGCTCGGCGTTCATCAAGGGGGCGAATATGCCGTGGATTGATGCGGCTTTCTACAATGATCTAGCCACCAATCCGCATTATCCGGCATCGGGCAGCGCCTATAATGCCGCCCACATGAACAGCGACTTGGCGGATTTGCACCGCATGGGAGTCACCGTGGTGCGCTTCTGGCTCAACACCGATGATCAGGGCTGCCTGCTGGACAGCAACGGTTTTGTCATCGGCGTGACCAACCAGTTCTGGACCAACCTTGACAACCTCCTGTCCATCGCCGGGAGCAACGGCATCAGTTTGTATCTCACCTTGAACAACGGGCGGTCCGACTGGCTGACCAACACCGCCATGGCCAACGCCTACAAGACCAATTGCGTGATCCCGCTCATCCAGCGTTACAAAGGCAGCACCAACATCTTTGGCATAGACCTCATGAACGAACTGGACGCCTGGGTGGCCGATCCGGTCTATGGCAATCCTTACATTTCCAGCGGTGCCACTTGGGCGCAGGCGAA
>CAIXPZ010000007.1 GCA_903921455.1 uncultured Verrucomicrobia subdivision 3 bacterium
AAGCTCCCCCTCCTGCTGCTTCTACCTCGAAGCGGAATCAACAGCTTGACGGAGACCTGAAAATCCAGTTCCCTTTGCTCGGAAGGTGAGGCACTTTTCGAGCGCCACCCGCCGCACTTTTCAACCGCCGTTTACACCATGTCTTCGTCAAGAACACGTGGCACGCCGGCTGCCTCGCAGAGTTTTTCAATTTTAACGCGGATTGTCCGCATAGATATTCAGAAAATATGTGGGCGCAGGTTAATAGCGATGCGCGGAACTTGCGAGAGTGATTTTCCGTGACGCTGGCCGGCAGCTCCCGCATTCACTAATCAATGGTCAGCCTTTTATATGCAAGAACGGGGCGAAAAAATCAGGAATCGCTTTTTCATGTGCACGCTGAATCCGGGCCGGGGGAATCTTTTAGAAATTCCCAGCCGACGTGTTCCTGGGCGAGGCGCTGGCCGGCGGCAAAAAGCTGGCGTGCCGGCTCGGCACATTCGCCCAGCCAGTCGCAATGCTCGGATGAGAGCGGCTCACCGTCGAATGGCTGACCGTGACCAGCGCCAAGCGTCAGTAACTGACGATAGCTCCAAAGGTGCGGCTCGACGGCGGGCAGTCTGAGCGCTTGTGCGCGAGTAGATGCTGTTTTGGGAATGAACAGACCTTGCGGATCAAGGTCGCCAAAGTAGAACACGCGGCGCGGGCCGCCGAGCGTCGCGAAGATGTCGTTCAAGGCACGAATACCGTCCAAAAACCTATTGCCGCAACCATACACGACAGCACTGAAGATTTTCCGTTCCGCGTTCCAACGGCAATAGGAATGCCATGTTGCCGCATTTTCAATAACAATGATCGGCCCAGTTAGATCTGATCCCGGTGCCCACGGCAGCGGCTCAGGAACGATGAAGCAATGGAACATTTCAGGCGTGAGTCGGCCTTCCCCGAACACTGCCGAACCACGCGCCAATTCATCTAGGCGTTTTTCGTCGTCAAAAATTTCCAGCGAGCGCTCTTTGATGGGGACCTCGGGACGTTCGCCAACGTTATGCTGGAGGAAATAGTTTAAACGGCACAATTCGGCGAACGGAATATTCAAGCGAGCGTCGCGCAGGAAGGCCAAAGGCGGTTCCCAAGCGAAATCACGGATGAGGCGGGCCTCTTCATCTGATGGCGGCACGAAGCCAAATACCTCGCGCCAGCGTGGTTCGGCCGCCAAGGGAATCACAATGCGATCCAATAGGTGCGACTTGAACCGCATGGATTTAATTTCGATCCAGCCGTGAGTGGCAAGCAAGCGGGCGTCGCGTTCAGCGTCGGTCCGGTCGGTGGCCGAAACCAGACCGGCAGCCTCCAGCAAATCTTCCCAACCGCGCGAAAACGGCCGGGTGGCCAGCTCCAGCCGACTGCCGCGAGCTCGCTGCCATTGCGCGAACAGCTCACTGGCGACAGGTAGCAGGGTCGGATTCATTGGTCAGGAAAGCGCGTCCAAGGCTTCCGCCATGGTGCTGAGCAGCGGAATGTTGGTGATGCCGTTGACGTAGCCATCGCGGTCGCGCTCGATGTCCTTTTTGCAAATCACCACAGTCTGCGAGTGCGGCACCATGACACCGAGACGTTCCGGCGGGAATGCCATGACGAGCTGCAATTGGAAATTGCGCGCCAGCGTCAGGCAATCTTCGATGCCATCGCCGGACAGTTTGGAGAACGCCTCGTCCATGACGACCAAGCCCAGCCGCTGGGAGCGGACGGAGGAACGGTCGCCACGGTCATACACGCGGCGGAAGGCGGCGAGCATGGAGATGAAAAACGGCGCCTGACTCTCACCACCACTCAAATTACGCCCGCTGCGGCCCAAGGAAATGGCCGGGGCATCGGGTTTATCCGCCGGCACCATTTCCAAATCGTAGTGGTGATAGTTGCGGTAATCGAGCAGGCGCAAGGACCGGTCGTCTTTTTTACCGTTTTCAGCCTCAGACGCGTTCACGGCCCGCATCAATTCATCCTTGGCCTTTTGAATTTCGCCATCCTGGATGGAGGCCATGAGGGGATCGGTCGGCTCAAGGCCGGAATTCAACAACGACCAGATGGCACCGTAGCCGGCGGTGTCTTTGCGCTGACTGATGCGATAACGGAATTTACCAACGGGCTGGCTCAAATAACCGTCCAGCAAGCGGATGGTTTTTTGCGCGACCGTGATGCGCTGATTCAATTCGTTCAGAACATTATCCTGCAAACGGCGTTCCCAATCCGCCTTGCGGTCGGCCGCAAGCTGGCGGGATTTGGCCAGCTCAATGGTTTCCAAATGGCGGAGACGGCTGGCCCAGTTGTCGTTGCTTTCATCCTCGGCCGACCATTCGTTGCGGTATTCCGGGTGGACCAGGTTGCCATGGGTATCGCGGCTGGCGGCCAGCAAAACCCGCTCGTTGTTGCGTTTTTGCCGCGCTTCGGCAGCCGTGGCGGCAGCCGTGGCAGAAGTGTCGGCGACGGCATTAAAACATTCCGCCCACTTGGGAAACAGCGCGCGAAATTCGTCGCGGCGCTGGAGCAGATCGGCTTCGAGAATGCCGGTGAAAGATTGGCCAAGCTGGGTGCGGCTCCTGGCGACTTCCAGTTTGGCGGACTTAACGTCTTCGACCGCGTGCGCCAAGGCTTCGCGCTGAGGTCTGGCCTTCAGTTCAAAATTTTTCTTCCGGTCGGCCAGAACAGCGATTTTGGCATTGGTTTCCCGATCCGATGTTTCCAGTTCTTCCAACTGTTTTTGGCGGGCTTCGCGCTCCGGTGTCAGCAAGAGTTTGACAGTCTCGCGCAGGCTCCCCAGTTTCTTTTCGTAATCCGGCAACTGCGGCAGTTCGGCGGAAAGATCCGGCAACGTGGCATCGCCCAAGCCGCCTTCTTTTCCGGTGGTGAGCCAACGCTGAATATCGCCCAACCGCTGTTTCAGCGCAGTGTGTTCCGCGCGAGTATCAACCTGGTCTTTTTCCTTGGTGGCCTTCATCCGTGCCAAACCCTCGCGACCCAGCGTCAACTCGACGGTGGTGGCGGGTTTCAGCCGGCGACGGAGCGGAGCCTGTTTGAATATTCCCTCCGGCGTGATGGCGCGCGCGGCATCGGTGGATTCCAATTCTTCCAATGTCTCGACGCAAAGCACATCGCCCAACAGATGCTCAACGTAATGGCGGGCGACAGGGTTGGCCACCTCGACTTTGGAGAATAGGGACTGCTCGCGCACTTCGCCATGCCGCCGAAGCTGGCGGGCTTCGTGAGGATTCAGCAGTGATTCCGCTTCGCGCCCGGGCGGGGTCTTACGCAGAAGCTCCACCGCGACGCGATAATCGTCCGGGTCGTTCACCACCAACACCCAGCGGTTGCGGGCCAGAAATAATTCCAAGGCCGGCCACCAGCGTTCCGCCTCGGGTTTCACCTCGATCAACCGGCCAAGCTGGTCGACACGGTTGCCCAGCTTTTGACGCAGAACTTGGAACAGCGGAAACGCCCCCGGAGCCTGACCTTGGGAAAGGTTTTCCAAATCGGCGGCCAACTGCTGCAGCCGATCCTCGGCTTTCTTGATATTTTGCGACAACGGCTGGGCCTTCTGTTCGATGTCCCGCCACATTTGCTGGAAGCGCGCCGCGAGTTTGGACATGGCGTCAAGCCGTTCGGCGTCGGTGCCGGAACGAAACCGCCCCAGCAACGCATCATCCACCTCAAGCACATCTGACAAACCCTCCAGCGGCAGGGCGGCCCCATGCTTGAGCCACTGGGTCCAACGATAATGGCGAGCGTCCAATTGCTGTCGGGCAGAAGTCCGGGCTTCGCTCAGTTCACGCACCTTGTTTTGCAGCGGAGTGATCGCGCCTTTCAGTTCGGCGATTTTGATCGCATCGGGGTCTTTGCTGACTTGAAAACGAACGCTGTCGAGCACGGTTTTAATCCGGCTGGCTTCGACTTGGGCTGCTTCCAGATCTTTGAGATCCGAAGCGTGTTCGCATTCGAGGCGCTGGATGGCATCGGCATGTTTCTGCTGCTGCTCCTCGTGCTGCAACAGTTTCAAAGTCTGCCCGGTATGCTGGAGCACGGCCACTTCACGGCGGCTGGTTTCGCAAAGGGTGTGCTGTTCGCCGATGCGGCGGAGAAAGGCCGCCTCGTCCTCCTGCTTTTCCAGCCGCTTCCGAATATCGTCGTATGCGCGCAAGGAATTACGAACCTCGGCAACGTCGAGGGGGTTTTCCTCCAGGATAAATTCGCGAATGAAATGCTCCACGCTGTCTTCCAACTCGAAGGCGATGGCCTTGGGAAAGGTTTTATGGAATGCCACGTCATCAAAATTTAGATGGCGCGGGGTGGCCATTTCTTTCAGGTATTCGCCCTGCCGCTCCGTGAGCAAAAAATCATTGAAGCCTTCGCGGCGAATCCAAGTTTTGAATTCGTCCTCGCTCAACATTTTTCCGTCCGGGGCAACCTGCGCGTATTCCAAGCGGTCGGGAATAAAAAAATAGGTGTGCTTCGGGCGGGCATCGGGGCTGGAAAATTCGAGGCGAACACCCCAAGTCTCACGCCTGGGTTCCTGGCCACCTTTTTCCGCCGGGCGGGTGAACTCCAACGCGATTAACGTGACGCCGTTGCGGCGCAGGAAATGGCGACCGCCATCTTTGCCCGCCTGATTGGTGTCGCCCAGGCAATAGCCGACGAGGTCGCGCCCCTTGGCGTTGCCGGCGGCGGCGCGATTCGCCCGCCAATGTTCGCCGAGCAAGACGTATTGCATCAGATCGAGCAAGGCAGACTTGCCGGTGCCAAAGCCGCCGGAGATCAGGACGTTGTCGCTCACGTCAAAAATCTGACGGAAGCCATACCAATTGATGGCAACGATGCGGGTCAGAGAGATGCGCTGGCTCATGGCGTCGAATCCTTTCCGGCATCCGTTTCGGCGGCGGGCGATTGATACAAATCCACCTGCTGCTGCCAGGCGGCGGCATTCTCGAATGGCATCGTCCGCGCCAACGTGGGCAAAATCTCCACCGATGATTCACCGAACAAGTCGGCGTCCTCATGCCATTGCACGGACACGAGACGCCGGTTGCGCAGTTTTCCCAGCATGTCACGCAACTGGGTGGCCGCCGGCAAATCCACCTGTTGGAAGTAAAGTTTAAGCCGCTGCCAAATATCATTGGCGGTGACCACGACGGTTTCCGCCGTTTGCTCCATCCGGGCATCGTGGTAGATGCGCCAGAGCGTTAGCACGAGCAACGTCTCGGCCTTGTTGAAACGGGCAACCAGCCCGCAATCGCCCGGAACCGGACGAAGTTGGAAGATGGGCCGGTCGGGATCGGCCACGAGTTCAAGATTTAACGGGGAGAGGTATTCACCCAACTCGCGCTGGTATTCGCGCGCCAACAGATAAAGTTCGTGATCGCGCCCAGCCTCACCGATCAGGGCGCCGTGGGCCAGAAGTTCGGTCAGCACGGCCGAGAGCGCGGAGCGCTCGTCCTCGCGAATCCGATTCCAAGATGCAAACGTGGGCCAAGGTAGTGACATATCAGGAAATCCTTTCGATGGTGAACCGCTCGAACAGGCGATCCGCCTCGGCGTCGCGGGGAATACGCTCTGGTTCGGTGGCAAAATCCGCACGGAGCGGATGAATCCGCCAGCGCACCGTGCGATGGGATATGGCCGCCGGGCCGCGATCAAAGGCCAGCACGGCCAGCAAATCAAGCAGGTCGTCCTCGACCGTCACATGCAATTGTTCGGTCGAAATGCGAGCGCCCTTGGTCCCCAGTTGTTTTTCGATAAACCGCGCTGCACGCTGCGGGGTGAGAACATCCAGATTGCGGCGGCGAATTTCGTCCTTGGCGGCATCGGCGTCGGTGTTCTCCGGCGGCGGGGCGAGATTCAAATCCACCGGCAATCGCTGACGACGGGGACGCGACAAAGAATCAGCACCAAAATAGATTTCCACCGTGGGTGTCAGCAGAGTCATGCCAGGTTCGTCGGCAAGACTGGCAAATGACTTTCCGGCGTGGATCCGAGCGGCTTCGTCCAGATAAGCTTTCACCTGTTCCGGGCGGCGTCCGCGCATTTCCGTCTGGTAGCGATAACGCGCGGCCGACAAGCGCGCGAAGTCAGACATGCGGCCATCAATGATGCGCTGCTTGGCCGGAATCGAAGCAAGCTGGCGGCAGAGTTTGTTCAATAAACGCTCGGCTTCGGCAAAGGCGTCGGTATCACTCAGGTTGAGATGCTTGGCCAGACCGGTGGCGAGGCGTTGCTTGGTGAAGGGATCATAAAACGCCTCCAAAGCAACCGAGTGCGCCTGATTTAAGCGCGGCAGCAAACCCGCTTCCTGCAAGGCGTCGTAACAGACCATGTGTTCGCCCTGATGAAAATCCACCAACATGCGCTGGACAGTTTCATTGGCTGACGCGCTCTGACGCTGGGCAGCTTCCTGATGAATGATCAGCGTCTCAACCGCGTGCATCTGATCCTCTGCCCGACCACCGCGCTCCAGCAGGTCTTTTACCGTCATGCGCATTTCGTCGGGACTTAGGCGATTGGGATCAAGCGCCCCTTCCACGAGCAAATCCCGGCACAGAGTCCGCAGGGTGGCGGCAAAATCCTTTAATTCGGCGGGACGATCTTCGGCAAGGTCGCGCAACATGCGCAAAAGCCGCCGCAGCGGCGGCGTGATGAGCACATAGTTTTGATCCAGACTGACCCGCCGGGGCGTCAGCCAATTGGCTTCGATAAGTTTGTTGAAAAACTGGGCGGCGCGTTGGCTCAGGTCGCGGAACTGGCCGCCTTCATCCTCGTCAAGCTGAACATCGGGGTGGGCGGCGAGAACTTCGCGGATGAGCAAGCGCGCTTCCGCATGACCAACCTGACCGCCTTCATCCGCCGCCTCGCAAAGACTGGCGGCACAATCCACATAGATGGCGGCCGTTGGCCGCGCCAACGGGCGGAAAAAGCCACCGTTCAACAAGGGCGCAAGCCTGGTGCCGAGACCTTTCGGCTCGTGGCTGCCTTGAATTGTTGTGGCCGCGTCACCCATGGAAAATAGTTCGGTGAGTATGGCGCAAATTGATATGAAATGTCACGATTGGACAAAGGCTAACAGACGGGGTTGGACAATTGCTGTCCAGGCTGAATTATTGTTATTGACCACCGGACGGTATGCGTCAGAAAATCAGTGCTGCTGGTGGTTGTGGCGGCAGCGAAATGTGGGACGCGGGTTGTGGAAGAAGTTGGGTCTGCGCGAGGCTTTTTTTCTATCTTTTTCTATCGTCCGAAAAGGATTTTGATGCATTTTCTTGCATCTTAACGAAAACGCGGAAATGAATAATACCATTGATACCATTGATTGATATGTGTTTTCAAAGGTTTCGTAAAAACCCTAATCCGGGTTCAATTCCCGCCGCCTCCACCATTTTCAGCTTCTCTTGGGGATTTCGTCAGTAATTTAACCAGGCGAAACCATTTGGCCGTTTGGCGGTTTCATTATTAATATCCGCTCATGACGCCGCCCAACTTTGAAACCGCCCGGGAAACTTTCCGGAAAATCGCCGCCAACATCTCGCTGATCATGCGGGGGCAGGACGTCGCCACGCGGCAGCTGCTGGCGGCGATGGCGGCGGGCGGCCATGTTTTGCTGGAAGATTTTCCCGGCACGGGCAAGACGACGCTCGCCAAGGCGCTGGCCAAATCCATTGACGCGCAGTTCAAGCGATTGCAATTCACGCCGGATCTGCTGCCGTCGGACATACTCGGCGTCTCGGTTTTCAGCCAGCGCGACCAGCAGTTTGATTTCCACGAAGGCCCCGTGTTCACGAACATCCTGCTCGCGGATGAAATCAACCGCGCCTCGCCACGCACGCAGTCGGCCCTGCTGGAAGCCATGGGCGAGGCGCAGGTGAGCGTCGAGGGCGAGCGCCGGAATCTGCCCGAGCTCTTCTTCGTCATTGCCACGCAGAACCCGGTGGAATTTCGCGGCACCTACCCCTTGCCCGAGGCGCAGATGGACCGGTTCGCGATGCAATTCACGCTGGGCTATGTGCCGCCGCAGGAGGAGGTCGCCATCCTCACCGCGCAGGAGCATAATCATCCGCTGGATGAATTAAAGCCGGCCGCATCGCTCGCGGAGGTCATCGCCCTGAAGCGCGCGGTGGAGGGCATCCGGATCAGCAACGAGCTCAAGCGTTACGCGGTGGATCTGGTGGCGGCCACCCGCACCGCCAGCGGCGTGCAACTCGGCGCCAGTCCGCGCGCGTCCATTGCCCTTATGAAAATTGCGCAGGCCGAGGCGTTGTTTGACAATATGGATTTTGTCACGCCGGAGCAGCTTCAAAAGCTGGCCGTGCCGGTCATCGCGCACCGATTGGTGCTGGAACCGCAGTCACGCTTTTCGGGGGTGACCGCGCGCGGCGTGATCGAGGATGTTCTCAAAAGACTGCCCGTGCCCGCGTGAGACTGATCTACCAGCTGATTTACTGGAATTATCACGCCACCTCCGGTGCATGGTACTGGGCGCGCCGGCGGTTCACGCTGGCGGGCCTGTGCGTGGCGGGTGGGTTTATCCTTGCCGGCGTGACGGGATTGGATATTGAGAACACGGTTATTTACCAGTCCTTCGCGCTGCTGCTGTCTTTATTGCTGCTGGCGTTTGCCGGCAGTTTTTTCTTCCGCGCCCGGTTCTTGGTGACACGGTCACTGCCACGCTTCGGCACCGCGGGGCAGCCGCTGAGCTACCGGATCAATGTCAGGAATCTGACGGCAAAACCCCAGGCCGGCTTGACGCTGCTGGAGGAACTGGCGGATGCCCGGCCGGATTTCGCGGCCTGGCTCGCGTATCAATTGGCTGAAAGCCGGCGCGTTCAGCCATTCCGCGTGGCGCAGCGCCGTCGCAAAAATCCCTTCCGGCTCGCGAAGGTGAAAGACGCGGTGATTCCGCCGATGCCCGCGAACGGCGAAGTGGAAACACGCCTCGAAATGCTGCCGTTGCGGCGCGGGGTGCTGCGACTGACCGGGGTGACCCTCGCGCAGCCGGATCCGTTGGGGCTTTGCCGGGCCCTGATCCGATATGCCGCGCCGCAGACGGTCCTGATTCTGCCGAAGCGTTACCGGCTGCCGCCCATCGCGCTGCCGGGCGCGCTGCGCTATCAAGAAGGTGGCGTCGCGCTGGCGGCGAATGTCGGGTGCAGCGATGAGTTTGTCGCGTTGCGCGATTACCGGCACGGCGATCCGCTGCGTCATATCCACTGGCGAAGCTGGGCGAAGACCGGCAAGCCGATCGTGAAGGAATTCGAGGATGAGTTTTTTGTGCGCCACGCCCTGGTGCTGGACACGTTCGATGACGAGCCCAACAGCGAGATTTTGGAAGAAGCGGTCTCGGTGGCGGCCTCGTTTGCCTGCACGGTGCTGACGCAGGAATCCTTGCTCGACCTGCTCTTCGTGGGCAACCAGTCGTATTGTTTCACCGCCGGCCGCGGCCTGGCGCATGCCGATCAACTGCTCGAGATCCTGGCTTCGGTGAATAATTGCGCCGACAAAGGTTTTGAGACGCTGGCGCAGCTCGTATTGCGCCACATCGCCGTGGTCAGCGGCTGCATCTGTGTTTTACAGCGGTGGGATGAACCGCGCCGAAGCTTGGTGGAGAAGCTCAAGGCGCTGGGCGTGCCGCTGCTGGTGCTGATCATCGTGCCCCCGGGCGGCGGCATCTCCGGAGCAGGCGGCGAATTGGTGGGCGCACCGGGCGCGATCCGGGTTTTGGAAATCGGAAAAGTCGCGGAAGAACTCGCCCAACTAAAATGAAACCACCGATTCTGCTTTTGTTCGCCACCCTGGCCTTCTGGGGCTGGCAGTCAGGGCTTTGGTGGGTTGGGGTCGCGCTGGGGGTGGTGCTGGAAGCCTCACGCTTCATCAAGGCGCGCTTGGATCTGACGAACGAGGATTTCCGCCGCATCTGGAATCTCTGCGTCGTGCTGACGCTGGCCGTGGCCGCCGTTATCTTCACCACGAATGATGAAGGCGGCGGCGGGGTGATCAGCAATCCAACCGTCAGCAATACCAGCAACGCCACGGTGCACACCGCCACCACCCTGCTGCGCTGGTTGCCGATGACGTTGTTTCTGTTGGTCGCCGCGCAAAAATTCAGCGAGCGCGGCGGCATTCCGCTGTCCGCCATCTCATTGGTGTTACAACTGCGCCGGCGGCGGCAAAAACTAAGTGAGGCGGTGCCGGAACGGGATGTGGATGTCGCCTATCCCTATTTTATCGTGTGCCTGTTCGCGGCGGGGTTTCATGCGAACCAGGGCACGCACACCTATCTATTCGGGCAGATCCTTTTGCTGGCGTGGGCGCTGTGGCCGGCGCGTTCTCGTCGTTATGGGTTTTTTGTCTGGCTCGCCGTGATTTTGGTGGCGGGCGGACTGGGGTATTCCGGAACCCGGGGCATCGGCCTGCTGGTGCAAGCCAGCCAGAGTTTCAACGCGCAATGGATGTCGTGGATGTTGCGCCCCAAGACCGATGGCTCGCAAAGCATCACCGCCATGGGCCGGATCGGCAGACTCAAGCTCTCGCCGCGCATCGTCATCCGGCTCGAGCCGGTCAATGCCAGCCCGGCGCCAACCTATCTGCGCGAAGCCACGTATCGATCGTATCATTCTCCCAACCAGGCCTGGCAGGCCGGTTCGGCGGGCAACGAATATGCTGATGTGCCTGCTGAAGTCGGCGGGCTAAACTGGATATTGCTGCCCAACAAAACCAACGCGGCGGCCATCCGCATCGCCTGCTATCTCAACGGCTGGTCGGCGGATTTAAAAGTGCCGGAGGGTCTGCTGCCCTTGCCCACGGGCAGCAGCCGGCTGGAAAATGTCCCACTTTCAGTCGCCGCCATCAAAATGAACAAGACCGGCGCGGTGCTCGCCAGCGGTCCGGGCCTGGTCATGTTCAATGCGCGCTACGGCCCCGGGGCAACGTTCGACTCGCCGCCGGATGCCGGCACGAATTTATTGGATTTGTCTGTGCCGACCAACGAGGTCGCGGCGCTGGATCAGGTGATTGCCGAAATGAAGATTTCCGGCGCGGACGAGGAGCGGGTTCTCCCAGCCGTTGAACATTTCTTCGCGGAAAAGTTCACCTACAGCACCTGGCAGGATCGCGACAAGCTGGCCGCGACGAACGAAACCGTGCTGGCAAAATTTTTGTTGAGCAGCCGGAGCGGACATTGCGAATATTTCGCCACGGCCACGGTTTTACTGCTGCGCGAACTGAAAATCCCCGCGCGCTACGCCGTCGGCTATTCCGTTCACGAAACCAGCGGCAAAGGCTACGTCGTCCGGGAGCGCGACGCTCACGCGTGGTGCCTGGCGTGGAACAGCCGCAAAAACGTCTGGGAAGATTTTGACACCACGCCCGGTTCCTGGATCGCCGCCGAATCTCAGCGCGCTTCACTCTGGCAATGGACTTCTGATGTGTGGTCGTGGGTGAGATTTCAAATCGCCAAATTCCGCTGGGGCCAGACCAATCTGCGCCAGTATATTTTGTGGGGAATGGTTCCGGTGGTGGGGTTGCTGCTGTTTCAAATCATCTTTCGCCGTCGCCGGCGGAAAGCGCCGGCGCCCAACCAAGATCCGGCGGACCAGCTGGTCTGGCCGGGAGGCGATTCCGAATTTTACCAGCTCGAAACCAAACTCGCCGCGCGCGGCGTGCCGCGCCCGGCCGGCGAGCCGCTCGCCGACTGGCTGGAGCGGGCGCTGGCCGAGCCCGCGCTCGCCGATTTGCGCGCGCCGCTGCGCGACATTTTGCAGCTGCACTACCAGCATCGTTTTGACCCCAACGGTTTGGACGAGGCCGGCCGGGAATTGCTCGCCCAAAAAGTTCGCTCTTGTTTGGAACAGCTTTCGCGACATTGAATCCGCTCACGCCAGCCGGGCGTTCTGCCGCGTCGCGCGGGACAGGGCCGCCACCATGGCCCACAGCGCCAGAAACGCCGCCGCACCCGCGCCGAACCGCGCCGGCCAGTGAACCCGCTGCGTGTTTTCCGCCGCGAGCGCAAAGGTCATCGGCTTGCCGCCCTCGGTTTGCAGCACCTGCGCGAACGCCAGCCGCTGGCCGCGCACCGGCAGGTTCACGCGCAGCGGCTGCACCTTCGCCGTCACGATTTCCTGCGCCTGCTGGAGCTTGGTCCATTGTTCGCCGGCGGCGGCGTTGTCGTTGACGCCCAGATTAAAATCCAGCCGCGCCTCGCCGGACTTGGCGCCATCCGTCGCCAGCGTCCCGGCGTTGCGGAAATAAAATTCGTTTTGCGCGTGGATCAAATTGCTCGCCTGCGCGGATTTTAAATCGTCGCCGAGTTTTTTCACCTCGGCATCGGCGTCCTTGTCGGCGGCGAACTTCGCCTTCGCCCGGCTGAAATTCGCCGTGGCCTCGCGCACGTTGCCGCCGGCGAGCTGCTGCCGCGCCTCGGAAACGTCGCGGCGCACTTCGGTTTTCGCGGAAGCCCGGTTGGCCTGCTCCATGCGCGAATAATCCAGGATGGAAAAACTCGACGCCAGCGGCTGCGCCACCGGCGCGTACTCGCGCGTCATCGTGCCCTGGTGCAAATCCAGGTAGTTGTAATCCGGCGGCAGATAGACTTCCCAATGGGCGTTCTTCAGCGGCACGTCAAACTTCGGCGAGGCGAAACCGACTTCGCCACGCGCCTTCGGAAAACCCTGGGTGCCGACGTAGGTCAGTTCCACGGTCAGGGTGCCGTTGTCGTCGCCGGACGACTGGATGGGCAGCAGTAATTTCCCGTCGCGCACGCTGGGTCGCACCGGCTGGCCGGCGACAAATGCCGACCACACCTGTGAGCCGGCCGGCAGTTCGACTTCGAGAAATTGCCGGCCGTTGTTGCGCACGGACAGCGTCATCTCCGTCATCATCTGGCCGTCGTCCGCGACCACGCTGGTGAACTGCGCGCTGTCCACCAGCGCCTCCAGCACCGCCGCATCGTCGAACCGCCGCACGTCGAGCCCCAGCCGCGCGCCCGGCTTGGCGTAGCGATAGGCGAGCGTCGTCGTGCCGCCGGCGGCGCCTGACCAGTCCGGCAAATCCGCCGCGTCCACCCGGTGCAGATCCGTCGCCCCGGTTTCGCTGACCTGCAACGGCGCTTTGGCCGACACCACGTAGAATCCCGTTTCGCGTTCGACGTTTTCCGCGGAAACACCGGCCAGTTCCAGCGCCTTGGTCTTCGCCGGCCGCGGTTCGTCCCAGGTCACCGTCAGCGTGTAATCGCCGCGCACCGGGCTTTGCAATTCCACGCGCCAGACGTTGCCGTTTTGCTCGCGGGTGCGGATGTTTGCGCCGCTGATCTCCACGTTCCGGAATTCCGCCGGCACCGCCACGCGCACTTCCTTCACCGGCGAATTGGCGATGTCGTAGCGCACCAGCGCGCGACCGCTCACCAGCGTTTCCGTGAGCGTGAAGGTGTTGACGATTTCGGCGCGCACCCACGCGGCGACGCTTTCGGTCGTCACGGACAATTTCCACTCCGGCGCGACTTTCGGTTCGGCGGAAATGTATTTGAACGCGAGCAGATTTCCCGCGCCGGCCACGGGCAGATCGCCGGCCAGCGCCGCCGCGGGGATCTCCGTCAGCCCGTCAAACGCCCCGGTTTTCACCGCCACACCGGGTTCGGCGGAAACCGCCACGAAGCCGGTGAGCTTCGCCGTGTCGAGCGGATGCACGCCCGCGACCGGCAATGATTTCGGCAGTTGCTTGAAATTTTTCACCAGTTCCACGTTCAGCGTGTAACTGCCGCTGGTGCGGTCTTTCAGCGTCACCTCCAGCACGCGCCCGCCGGCTTCGCCGCGCTCGATTTGCTGCTGAATGTTGCCGCCGGTGACGCGCTCGACGCGGTAGCCGTCCGGCAACGCCAGCTTCAGGCTGAACACGCCGGCGCGCTTGATGAGGTAATTGACCGTCGCCGCAAGGGAAACCTGCTCGGCGCTCACGCGAAAATGATTCCGCACCACGGCCTCGACCTGCGGCTGAATCGCCTCGGCGCGGACGCGCAGGGAAAATTCCGGGCCGGCGAACCGGAACACGCTCGCCAGCGCGCCGGAATTTTCCGAGCTGGCGCGCACAAATTCCTCCGCCTCCACGCGCTCCAAACCGGCGGCGGTTTCGACGGCCAGGCCGAGTTCCTCCGCGCCGCGCAGGGCGACGAGGCCGTTCTCGCGTTTCACGTCCAGCGCGTGCGGCAGTTCCACGGCGGTGCTCGCCGGCAGCGCGTCGAGCGCTTTTTCCGTCTCCACCGTGAGCCGCCAGCCGAGCGGAATGCCTTTCATCAAATCCACGACGAGGATTTGCGCGCCGCCGGCGTCCTTGATTTCCCAGGTGCGGATGTCGCGTCCCTCGACGCGCAGCAGTTTCTGGCCGGCGGGTAGTTGCACGCGCGCCTGACGCAGTTCGCCCTGCGTGATCTGGTAATCCAGCGTCGCGCGCAAATTCATCACGCCGCCGCCGAACGTGGCCAGCGCGGCATTGCGGCAGAAGACGGTCGCGGCCACCTCCTCGGCGCGCTTCACGCGCGGCGTCCAGAGCAGTTCCACGCGGTCGGCGCTGCCCAGCACGGCGTCCACGCCGGTCGTGTCCTTGCCCAGACTGCGCCTGCAGGAAATCGCGCCGGGAAAATCCACATCGGCCTCCGGCTGGTTCAGCGCGAGCGCAAGCTGGCTGGTCAGCGCCGGCGGAATGGCGAACGTCAGCCGCCGTTTGGTCACGTCGCCGGAGATTTTGACGAGCAGCTTGATCTGCAGAACGGCATCGCCGGCGCGGTCGAAGCGGACGGAAAGTTTTTCACGGTCGCGCACGAGTGTCGCCCGCCCGCTTTTGACGGTGAACTGCTGCACCGCCACATCCTCACCGAACAACGCCGCCGTTTCACCGGCTTTCACGGCGGAAAATTGCAGCGTCGCGTCGAGCGCGGCGACGCGGTCGTTCACCGTGCCGGAATAATTGGCGGAAACAATCGAGGTATTTCCGATTGCCGATTTCCGATTGCCGATTTCGGAATTTGCGGCGGTTGCGCTGGATAGGCTCAACGCCAACAGCAAGGCGATGGTTGCCATCACCGGCGGCAGGCCGGAATCCGGCGCGGAAGGCATGATCGGTTCGACGGGTTTTTCTTCGGCTTTCACTTGTTCGCCCCGCGGCCAGTATTTCCAGACAAGCAGCGCGATGGCGGCGACGGCGACCATCGGGAACCCGATGATCAGCGCGTCGTGCAGCGCGCGCCATTGGATGAGCAGGCTGCCCACCGATCCGAGGATGAGCGCCAGCGCCAGCGTGAGGACGAAGCTGTTGCGCTGCGGGCGCTGCCACTGCCGCCACCACACGACAAGGCCGAGGAGGAATGCCGCCGATTGCCAGAGCATCTGGATCGTCTGGAACGTGCTCAAACGGATGACGCGGGCGCGAATGGAAAGCGGTTCGCCGTGGACATTCAAGACCTTGGTGAACATGAAGGGCTGGCCGGTCTGCGGCAGTTCGATGCGGATGGAACGGATGCCGGCCACCACCGGCGAGCCCGGGGTGACCGTGGTGCCATTGATGCTGCCGCCAAAATTTCCACCACCACCGCCCAAGCCGAAAGAATTGGCACCATTCAATGTCATTGCGCCCGCCGCCACGCTGGCGGGTGCGGCGGTTGGCGCCGGTCGGTCGCTAAACTGGCTCTGCGCCAGCACTTCCCGCTGCTTCACGGCAAGCTCCTGCGGCGCGGTGACCTGCACCAGCCCGCGTTGGGAGAGTTCCGCAAACCGCCGCGCCGTGGCGGTTTCCACGCTGCCATCGGCAAACAGCACCGCGCAACCGCCTTTTTCATCCAGCGCGCTGTAGGCGATCACGGAGTCCGGCTTCAAATTATTTTCCGACAGGCCGCCGCCGAGGTAGGTGTAGCGCTGGCCGGTGGCCGGATCGTAAGTGATCTTGTCGGTGCCCAGTTCGTTCTTCATTTCCTCGAACGACACCGGCAGCCGCTCATTGTTGTCGCCGGAGAAAATTCTCACCGCGAGGCCGATCTGTTTGAGGTTGTTGACCGAATTGATTTTCTGCGCCTTTTTCTTGGCGCTGGCGAGCGCCGGCAACAGCATTGCCCCCAGCACGGCGATGATGGCAAAGACCCCCAGCAAAGTGATGACGCCATTCCACCCCCGCCGGGCGGCGGAAATCACCAGCGCAAAGACCAGCAACACGAGAAAACCGATGAAAAGGATGGCCCCACCCGCTTCCCGCAACACTTCGCCGTAGAACGCCAGGAACTTTCCCCACGCGTCGAGCAGCTCGTAAGTGGTGCCCTGCGTGACGCTCATGCTGCCGCCGAAATCGGACAGCCGGAGCGTGGGCGGCACGAAGATCTGCCACTCGGCGTAGGTGTTCGGCACATCGGTGCGCGGCGCGGTCAGCTCCAGAGTTTTGCCGGGCATCGCGGCGAGCACGCCGTTGGTCTGGGCATACATGATGTCCACGGCGAAGGTCTGGTCGTGGTTCACGTCGCGCGGCAGCGAGACGAGCACCCAGTCGCCGTCGCGCTCCGGTTTCGCGGGCTGGCCGTTGACGTAGCAGCCCCAGAGCTTCGCGTCGCGCGGCAGCTGGAAGCGTTGGAATTGCTTCTCGTTGTTCTTCACCATGAACGAGGCCTGCGTGAGCATCTCGCCCGCCTCGGTCAGCACGGAGGTGATCTGCGTGCGGTCGGCCACGGCTTCCAGCACACGCTCCTCGGCAAACCGTTTCACGTCCACGCTCAAGTCGTATTGATCGCCAGAATATTGCCACGCGAGCACCACGGCGCGCGTGACGAGCGAACGATCGGCGGCGGAAAGCTCGCTTTCACCCACGCGCCGCAACGTGTCCCCGACGTTCTGCGGCGCGAGCTGCAAACTCGCGGCCGTTGTCACCGCGATGGAACCGGTCTCGCGCTCCACGTCCACCGCGTGGATTCCGCCGACGGGCAGCGTCGCGCCCTTGGCGTCGAACTGAAAATCGTAGGTGACGACGAGCGTGTAGCCGCCCCAGACCTTGTCTTGCAAGCCGATGGTCCACACGTCGCCGCTTTGCTCCTTGCGGCGGATGTTCGGGCCGGTGAACTCGACGTTCTTGCAGTTCGCCGGCACGCGCACCTTGAATTCCTGCACGCCCTGGCTCACGAGTCCGTAGCGGATCGTCGCGCTGCCGCCGACCAGCCCGTCGCCGATGGTGACGAGGTTGAAAACGTCCGCCACGACGCGCGCGGCGAGTTTTTCCGTGCCGAGGGTGAGCTGCCAGTCTGGCGACTCGGCCGTGTAGGCGAGGATTTCATCCGAGCGGTTGGGCAACTGGTTGACCGGAATCTCCCGCAACCCGGAAATGGCCCCGGTCTTCAGGCGGATGCCGGGAACCGCCGCCGCGCCGATCTGCGAACTTTCCTTCGCCGCGCCGGACACGCGCAGCGACGCGATGGCGATGTGCTCGGGAAAACTTTTCAGTGCCTGTTCCAATAGAACTTCGATTTGCCGCTGGCCGAGGGCGCGCCGGGAAAAACTCATGGTCAGTTTTCCGCCGGCAACTTTCCAATCCTCGATGCCGCCGCCGCGCACGTCGGCGACGGCAAACCCGGCGGGCGGCAGCAATTCCAGCGAGTAAACACCGGCTTTTTCCACGTTCAATGAAAGCGTATGGGCGACGGTCAGCCGGGTTTCTTCCAGCCGCGCGTTCACGCGGTCGGTGACGGTGATGACCGGTTCGATGGGTTTTAACCTCAGCGCCAGCGTGAACGGCCGGGCGTTAAAGCGATACGCGACGACGGCATTGTCCGGCGCGTCGACCTGGCGCAGGCCGTTGAGCGAGGCGACTTCCACCAGCGTGTCTTCGGCGGAAACCGTGAGCGAGCCGGATTCGCGCTCGACGCCGGACGGCTGCGGCGGATTGAGCGCGGTATTTGTCCCCGCGTTTTCCCCTGCCTGCTCGGAGTAGATCGTGAGGTCATAGGCGTTTTCCACCGGCTTGATGAATTCCACGGTCAGCGTCTGGCGGTCGCCCTCGGCGGTTGTGTGCCAGTCGCGGATCTGCGCGCCGTCGAGCTTGGTCAGCGCCTGGGACGCCGGCAGCGTGAGCGTGAGCTGCGCGGCGTTGCCCTGGACGATGTCGTAGTGGAACTTGCCGGTGTATTTGATGACCGTCGGCGTGACGAGCGCGGTGATGGTGGCATCCGCCGTGAGCAGCGCCTTGCGCGCGACCGCCGTGACCTTGCCCTGCCAGCGCAACGCCACGGTCTGCTCGGCGCCGAGAAAACCGCGCACGCCGGAGATGCCCCCGGTCTTGAACGTCTCCAGCAGCGTGCCGTTGAGCAGCTGGACTTCCGTGTTGGTGCCGTTGGCCTGCGCGGTGACGGACGCGATGGTCGCCGCCGGGCCGGTGAACGCAACCTGGTTCCACGGCTCGTCGTGCTGGAGTTTGGCGACCACTTCGAGGTTGAACTTGAAATGGCCGGCGCGCGCCGCGACGAGAACATAGCGGTTGCCGTCCCGGACAATTTTCAGCATGTCCGGCAATTTTGGCGGCAGCACGGC
This sequence comes from uncultured Verrucomicrobia subdivision 3 bacterium, assembly GCA_903921455.1. The sequence continues at coordinate 18,561 of CAIXPZ010000007.1, forward strand.
GACCTCGCCTTCCAGGATTTTCACGGAACATTCGCCCGTGCCGGTGGCGTCGGCGGTCACATCCAGCGTGAACCGTGCCTCGTCATCCGCCAGCCGCGCGGCATAGCGGATTTCGCCGATCGTGAGCGCGGACACCGGCGGGGCGACTGTTTTGGCGTCGGCGGGGAAGTTCAAAACCAGTCCGGTGAACAGGGTGGCGATGATCGTTTTCATACCCAGTCAGACGGAGGGCCCCGGAAAATGCTCCCGGAAAGAATCTTTTCAAACGTCGCGCCGCGAAATAAAGTCAAAGCCGCATGAACCCGGAAGGCGAACTGCTGGCCCGCTGCCAGCGCGGCGACGCGACGGCGTGGAACAATTTGTTCGACGCGCACTACGCGGCCGCCGGGCGGTTCATTTACCAGCTCGCCTCGGATTTCACGGTCGAGGATGCCGAGGAAATCTGCCAGGAGGTTTTTCTGTCCGTCATCAAGAACCTCGATTCCTTCCACGGCGAAAGCCGGTTGCAGACCTGGATTTTCCGCATCGCGGCGAACAAGGCGCGCGACTACCGCGAGAAGCGCAATGCCGCCAAACGCGGCGGCGGGCAGGCGACGGTGTCCTTGCACGCGGAAAATCCGGAAACCGGCCTGACGCCCGATCCGCCGAGCGCCGCCCCCGGCCCGGATGAATTTCTGATGAACGCGGAATCCTCCAGTCTCGTGCGGGAATCGCTCGACCAGCTGGGTGAGCCGTGCCGCGAAATCGTGGAGCTGCGCTATTTTGGCGACTTGAGTTATGACGAGTTGAGCGCGACGTTGAAGCTGAACCCGAAAACGGTCAGTTCGCGCCTGAGCAAATGCCTGGACCGGCTGGAGGAAATTGCGCGGAAAATATTTTCGCGGGAAACTCCGGATGTTTCCCGTCTAATCGATTGACCAAGCAATGGAACCGGAACGTAAAATCGAAAAACTGCTGCGCGCCTATGCCAAGAAACGCAAGGCGGACGCCGGCGACGCGTTTGCGCTCCATCCGGCGACACGGCGGCGGTTGCAAGTTAAAGTGGACCGGCAGTTCGCCGGGCCGCCGGAGGAGGACTCCGTTTCGCTGTGGCAGCTGTTCCGGCAGCAATGGGCGGTGCTGGCGGTGTTTGCGCTGGTGATTTTCTTCGGCGCATCGCTTTTCCTGCCGGCGTTGAGCAAGGCCAAGCTGAAATCGCAAAACGTCGCGGCGATGTCCAACCTCAAGCAGATCGGCGCCGCGGCACAAATCGCGGCCGGGGACAATGATGGGCGGTTGCCGGCTACGCTGGCGGCGTTGACCAACAACCATCTGCTTTCCGAAAAAGTTTTGACCGACCCGGCGAGCGGCAAACCGTTTGTGTTTGCTGGCGGTGGCCAAAAGCTGGACTCGTTGGCGAGCGACGCGGTGCTGGCGTATTCCCCGGAGGACAAAAAAAGTCGCGCGGTGCTGCTGGCCGACGGCTCAGTGCAGCTGATGAGCCGGCAACAATTTGACGGCTTGGCAAAGCGCGCTTTGACCGCGCCCGCCGCGCCGATGGAAGTCGCCACCGCCCGGCGCGAGGTCGCTGGAAAAAGTGACACCTTGGCGTTCGACCGTCCGGTGCCGGCCGCCGCGCCGGTGGTTGCCAGTGGGACGATGGCGTTGAACGGCGTCAGCACTTTCGGCGGTGCTGGTGGCGGCGGCGCGGGCAATGATTTTGGCCTGTCCAATCCAGCCGGTCTGGTGGCCACGGCCTCACCGGCCGCCGCCCCAGCGGGCAAGTTTTTCAAGGACGCGGAGCGCGCTCAGGCCGGGGCGCTGGGCGTGAACAGCAATTCGCAAAGATTCCGGAACGCGGTCACCACGACCGCGCCGGTGCTGGTGTCGTTTGAATTGCAGCAGAATGGCAACCGCCTTGCCATCGTGGACGCCGACGGTTCGGTTTATCAAGGTTCGCTCCTGACCAACAACCCCGTTTCCCAAAATCAGGTTTCGGCCGGAGCGAAAAATAACGATGCGGCGGGAAATAACTTTTACTTCCGCGTATCCGGCCAAAACCGCACCTCGAAGCAAAATGTGGTGTTCAGCGGCAACCTGATGCCGCTAGCGGGTGACGCGGTGAATTCGCCGGCCGCCGCCAAGGCGAACAAAACTACCGTGGGCGGCGAAATGTCCCAGGCGCAGAACGCGGCATTATTCTTAAATTCGCGCATCGCGGGCACCGCGACGGTGGACACCACGAACCAGATTGAAATCAATGCCGTGCCGACGACTCCTTGACCACCGGCCTTTTGTCTGAATTGTTGCGCGCATGAACCGGTCTTGGCTAATCATACGACACCCCGAGCCCTTTCCTGCCGAAGACGGGATAAGCCGGAAGAAACCATCGGTCGTTTCCTGCATTTTGGCGTGCGCTGACAGTCGTGGCCAAGAAAAACCTGAACATGCACAAACGAATTTATTAACAATAGTTTTTTGACGCACCACGCACGCGCTCAAAAAAATATTTTCTTCCACGGACGATTTCCATTCCCGCTGCCCCTATCATATCGAGGATCGTGAAATGCCGTCCGGCAAATTTTGGACGGCAACCATGGTTTTGTGCGGCCGCCCAGTGCCCAGGTCGGTTCCCGTCAAATCTGATCATCTAAAGCTTTTCGGACGGCGGCAAAAGATCTTCTTTGCTTCCGGATAAATAATTATGGAGCGGCGAAATCATCATGGTCACAGCAAAACGATTTCGCGGTAGTTCGTGTAACTGGACGACCGTTCACCGCGTCTGTTTAGCCAAAGCCGGCCGACTACTGCTCGCCGTTTTAATCTTAATCTGTGTATAATAACTTTCTTCAAACCGTTGGGCTGGCAACCATGCTTATTCTGCCGACGCAGTCAGATTCTGCCGCTGAATCCGCACCGGTCCAAGTAACGGAGACGCCCGACCGCTTCACGCTCGACAACGGTATCCTCCGCGCGGAAATCGAGAAGCGCAATGGCACACTCGCCTCGCTGGTTTATCAAGGCCGCGAACTGCTCGCACAAAACGGCGGTTACTGGTCATCCGTCGGGCGCAGCCGCAACCGCGCCGTCGGCCAGGCCGCCTCGGGCCGGCTCAACACGCCCGACCGTGTCGAGATTTCCTGCCGCGCCAGCAACGTCGGCGGCACCACCGATGCTTCGCTCGACACGGATTATCGCTACTCACTGGCGCGCGGCGATTCGGTGATTTACGTCAGCGCCATCCTGCATCATGCGGCGGGCCAGCCCAGTTACGGCACCGGCGAGTCGCGCTATTGTCTCAAGTTGAACCCGCGCGTCTTTGATTTTCTTTCCGTGGACGCCGACCGCCAGCGGCTCATGCCGAGCGGTTACGATTGGGATCACGGCGTGCAAATGAATTTGAAGGAAGCGCGCCGGCTCACGACCGGCATCCATAAGGGCGAGGTGGAACACAAATATGATTATTCCGCCGCCTTCACCGAAGCGCCGGCTTACGGTTGGTCAGGAACGAAAACAAAAATCGGCCTCTGGCTCATCAATCCCAGCCTGGAATACGTTGGCGGCGGCCCGACCAAAGTGGAACTCACCGGCCATCTCGACGTGAACGCCGGCGGCACACCCACGTTGCTGAACATGTGGCAGGGCAGTCATTATGGCGGCACGTCGCTCGCCGTCGCCGCAGACGAAAACTGGACGAAGTTCATCGGTCCGTTTGCAATTTATTGCAACCACCGCCCCACACCCTACGAAGCGTGGCAAGACGCACTGGCGCAAGCGACCAACGAAATGCAATGCTGGCCATTCGCGTGGGTCAATGACACCGATTATCCCACAGCCTCAGAGCGCGCGACCATCAGGGGGAAAATTATTCTGCGCGACGCTTTTGCGCCGGACGCAACTATGAGCAACGTCTGGGTCGGCGTCAGCGCGCCGGATTATTTTTTACCGCAGCATCATGGCCCCCGCACTGGCGACAACAACCGCTACGCGTCTCCAACACCAGTGGACTGGCAACGTGATACGAAATTCTATCAATTCTGGACGCGCGCCGATGTGGAGGGAAATTTCAGCATTCGCAATATTCGTCCCGGCAGCTACACCTTGCACGCCTTTGGCGACGGTGTGCTGGGCGAATTTTCACTGACCAACGTCACAGTATCCGCCGGCGAAAACATAACGCTCAGCAACCTCGTGTGGCAACCAGACCGCTTCGGGCGCACGCTCTGGGAAATCGGCGTGCCCGACCGCACGGCACGCGAGTTCCGCCACGGCGACCACTTTTGGCAATGGGGGCTTTACTACCAATATCCGCAGGAATTTCCGAATGACGTGAATTTCATCATCGGTCAAAGCGACTGGCGGCGCGACTGGAATTACGCCCAGCCACCACGCATTTCCGGAAAAGACCATCCCGTCATCAGCGAAGACGACGAAGCCAACAACGCGGGTTCCATGGCGAGCTATCGCAGCAATGGACTGGAAGACGCGACGTGGAAAATCCAATTCACTCTCACCAATACGCCGACAGGCAAAGCGACCTTGCGCCTCGCCTTCGCCGGCGCGCGAGACGGCAGTCGCGTGACGGTGAGCCTCAACGACCACGCCATCGGCGACACCGGCCCGCTGCCCGCGACCGGCGTGATGCACCGCGACGGCATTCGCGGCTACTGGTTTGAACGCGATTTGACATTCGATGCCGCCCGTTTGCGACCCGGCACGAATGTTTTTAAGCTGACCTCCTTCGCCCAAAACTGGACGCAAGGGGTGATGTATGACTGCGTGCGGCTGGAATTAAATGACAAAAATTAACATGATAATCATCCTGCCGTAAGCGCGGCGCGGGCGTCATCCATGGTTCCGGTCTTCTCCAGAAAATAATCGTAGCCGCCCACATACGGCGTCACCTGACCGGCGTTGACGTGCAGAACCTTGGTGGCCAGATGGCGGATAAAGTGCACATCGTGCGAAATGAACACCAGGGTGCCCTCGTAGCGCTCCAGCGCCAGCGTGAGCGACTCGACAGTATGGATGTCAAGGTGCGTCGTCGGCTCATCCATGAGCAAAAGGTTCGGCGGATCCACGAGAAACTTGACGAGGTTCAGCCGACTCTTTTCGCCACCGCTCAGCACCTTCGTCAGCTTGTAAATGTCGTCCTTGCGAAACATGAAGGAGCCGAGCACGGCACGCGCCTCGTCATCGCGCATCTCGGGCGCGCTGGATAACACTTCGTCGAGCACGGATTTTTCCGGATCGAGCGTGGCGGCGCGATGCTGGCTGAAGTAGCCGATCTTCGCGTTGTGGCCGAGGTCGCGTTCGCCTTTCTGAAACTCCACCACGCCCGCGAGAATTTTCAGCAACGTGGATTTGCCTGCGCCGTTCGGCCCGACCAGCACCGTCCGCTCACCGCGTTCGATGGTGAGATCGAGACCTTGGTAAACTTTGTTCGCGCCGTAAGCCATGTGAATACCCGCCAACGTCACCGCGCGCTGGCCGCCGCGCGGCGGCGGCGGAATCTGGAAGCGGAACGGCTTGCGCGGCGCCAGCGGCTTCTCAATCAGCTCCAGGCGTTCGATTTGCTTGAGCTTGCTTTGCGCCTGCGAGGCTTTCGAAGGAATGGAGCGGAAACGATCCGCAAAAGCCTGCAAATCCGCGATTTCCTTCTGCTGGTTTTTATAGGCGGCCAATTGCTGCTCGTAGCGCTCCTCGCGCTGGCGCAGGTAATCCGTGTAATTACCGGTGTAAGGAATCAACTTGCGCTCGGAAATTTCATGCACCTGCGTGATCACTTCGTCCATGAACTCGCGATCATGCGAAATCAACAGCACCGCGCCGGAATAATTCTTCAGGTAATTCTGCAGCCACAGTAGCGCGAGCAAGTCCAAGTGGTTCGTGGGCTCATCCAGCAGCAACAAGTCCGGCTCCATGACCAGCAGCCGAGCCAACCGCGCGCGCATAATCCAGCCGCCGCTCATCTCGTTCGCCTTACGGTTGAAGTCCGTGTCGCGAAAGCCCAGGCCGCGCAACATTTTCTTCGCCTTCGTCTCCACCTGCGCGTCATTCAAAGCGTCGTGCTTGGCGTGCGCCTCCAGATATTCCGGCAAAGACACGTCGCCGGCTTTTTCCAATTCATGCAGCCGTTTTTCCAAACGCGGCAATTCATCCACGCGGCCCGTGGCCACATCGAGAATAGTTTCGTCGCCGTTCGCCTCGGCTTCCTGCGGGAGATGCCCGACCATGGTCCACTCGTCGCGTTGGACCTCGCCGGCGTCCGGCTCAAGCTGCCGGAGGATGATGGAAAACAGCGTGGTCTTGCCCGCGCCGTTCGGCCCGACCAACGCCACGCGGTCGCCATAATTCACAGCGAACGACGCGTCTTCAAAGAGCACACGCCCGCCAAACGTCATCTTGAGGTCTCGAATAGTCAGCATGAGATAAATCCCGGCGCCCATCAGCAGCGACGAGCCGGAAAGCTTAAGTCAGAATCGGCCGGCGTCAATTGCCCAGTTTCACGCCCGCCACCACGCCCGCCGTGATTATTTTTTCACACCAGCCCGCAGGACCTTCAGCGTCTCAGGCAATTTGTAATGTCGCTTCAAGCCGGCATCGTTCAGCACCCCGGCCGGCACCCGCGCGACAAATTCAGGAAAGCTCCGCTCCACCCGGTCGCGCAGCAATTTCTGACCGGCCTTGGACGCCCAGAAATCATCTTCGACTTTCGTGAGCGCGATCGCCGCCTCGTCGTTCGTCATATTTTCCCGCTTGGCCAAAGCCCAGGTCAGCTCCGGATCGCCGGGCAGCGCGACGGGGAACGCCACAAACTTCAGCGTGACTTCCGCCTCGTCGCCCGCGTCCGGCGCGACCGGGCGCACCGGGATGCGCTTGTGAAACTGTGTGCCATCCGGCAGCGAGACGTCCACGTTCAAGGTCTTGTTTTCCTCATCGGGCACAATGTCCAGATCCGCCTCGCCGAAACCGGCGGTGAAATGCTGCTTCACTTCCTCGATCGTCTTCGGCTCCAAATCCGGCAATTCGATGCGCTCGCAGAATTTCTCGAACGAGTTCACGCAGTTTTTCGAGCGCAGCTCGGCTTCACAAGCCGAGTAGATTTTCTCCGCGAGCTCGGCATCGGGCGCCACTTTCGGCAAAATCGTGCGCAACAGGCTCAACAACTGCGCCTGCTCATCCTGCTTGGACTTGGTATTTTTCTTTTCAGCCATAAAATTCCGGAGGTTAACTGCTCTTGTTTTTGTTCAGCGCCGCCGTGAACCAGTCCACCGCCGCCGGCTTCGCCGGTGGCATCGGGCGGTTGAATCCGCCGCCCGCCGGTCGCGGCGCCGACGGCGACGTGCGCGTGCCCGTGGTGCCCGCTCCGATCACCGGCGCGGCCTTCATCGAAAGCGCGATGCGTTTACGCGGCAAATCCACTTCGGTGACAGTGACTATGACGCGCTGGGCAACTTTCACAACTTCCGCGGGATCCTTGATGAAACGATCCGACAACTGGCTGACGTGAACGAGGCCGTCCTGGTGCACGCCGATGTCCACGAACGCGCCGAACGCGGTAACGTTGGTGACGATGCCCGGCAATTTCATGCCGGGTTTTAAGTCCTCCATTTTCTCGATACCGGACTGGAAAGAGAACACTTCAAATTTCTGGCGCGGATCGCGGCCGGGCTTGGCGAGCTCGCCGAGAATGTCCGTCAACGTCGGCAGGCCGACCGTTGCGGTGACGTATTTCGGCAACTGAATCCTCTGCCGCAAACCGGCGTCGCGCAGCAGATCGGTGACGGAACTATTCAAGTCCTTCGCCATGCGATCCACGATTTCATAACTCTCCGGATGAACCGCGCTGGCGTCCAGCGGATGCGCGCCGTCGCGGATGCGCAGGAAGCCGGCGGCTTGTTCAAACGCTTTCTCGCCGAGGCGCGGAACTTTCTTCAATTCCGCGCGCGACTTGAACGGGCCGTTTTCATTGCGGTAACTCACGATGTTCGCCGCCAGCGCCGGGCCGAGGCCGGAAACGTAAGCCATCAGCTGCTTGCTGGCGGTGTTGAGTTCCACGCCCACACCATTCACACAGCTGATCACCACATCGTCCAGAGTGCGCTTGAGCGCCCCCTGCTCCACATCGTGCTGATACTGGCCGACGCCGATGGATTTCGGATCGAGCTTCACCAACTCGGCGAGCGGGTCCATCAGCCGGCGGCCGATCGAAACCGCGCCGCGAACGGTGAGATCCTGGGTCGGAAATTCCTCGCGCGCGACTTCGGATGCCGAGTAAATCGAAGCGCCGCTTTCGTTCACCATCACCACCGGGATCGTTGAAGGCAGTTTCAGGGCTTTGACAAAGGTTTCCGTCTCGCGGCTCGCCGTGCCGTTGCCGATGGCGATGGCTTCGATCTGATATTTTTTGATCATGCTCAACAGCGCCATCGCCGCTTCACGAATTTCGCCGGCGCTGGACGCCGTCGGATAAATCACGTCGTTGTGCAGCAGTTTGCCCTGGCGATCCAGACAGACGATTTTGCAGCCGGTGCGGAAACCCGGATCGATGGCCAGAACATTTTTGCTGCCCAAGGGTGAGGCCAGCAGCAGTTCACGCAAATTGTCAGCAAACACCCGGATTGCCTCCGTATCCGCGCGTTTTTTAGATTCCATGCGCAGCTCGACTTCGATCGCGGAACCAAGCAAACGCTTGTAACTGTCCTGCACCGCGAGACGGACCTGCTCGGCGGCGGGACCTTTGCCGGTGACGAACAGCGGCTCGAGCATCGGCAGCACGGATTCCTCCGGCGGGGTGATGCGCAGCATCAGAAAACCCTCCGTCTCGCCCCGGCGGATGGCCAGCAACCGGTGGCTGGGAATTTTGGCGACGGGTTCGCTCCAGTCGAAATAATCTTTGAACTTGGCGCCCGCTTCTTGCTTGTCGCCCATCACTTTGGATTTCACAACGCCTTCGCTCCAATAAAGTTCACGGAGCTTGGCGCGGGCGTTGGCATCGTCGCTGACGCGTTCGGCGATGATGTCCCGCGCCCCGGCAAGGGCGGCGGCGATGTCAGCGACGCCTTTATCGGCGCTGATAAACTTCGCCGCTTCGGCCAGCGGGTCGGTGGTGGCTTGCTGGGCAAACAGCATATCGGCTAGCCGCTCAAGGCCCTGCTCTTTGGCAATCGTCGCACGGGTGCGGCGCTTCGGGCGATACGGCAGATAAATGTCTTCAAGCTGCGTAACCGAATCGGCCTGGTTCACCGCCGCTTTGAGTTTATCGGACAATAGATTGCGCTCGGCGAGCGATTTCAGGATGGCGTCGCGGCGGTTGTCCAGATCAGCCAGACCAATCAGACGTTCACGGATATTGGTCACGACCACTTCATCCAGCGAACCGGTGGCTTCCTTGCGGTAGCGCGCGATGAAAGGCACGGTTGCGCCTTCGGCAAACAGTTTGGCGGTGGCAAGCACCTGACGCGGCTGAACCTTCAGTTCGCCAGCAATTTTTTGGATGTGGGCTTCATTCATCAGAAAACGGGCGGATGATGTAACGAAGTGGCGGCTAAGTGTAAACGGGAAACGTAAAAAATTGCGGGGTTTAAATTAAATTTCGCAAACCTTAAACCCCTACCTGAATATTTCGGGCTGGCGCCAGACAAGCCCTACGGGTGAAGCTTACCGTTGGACAAAGAGGAAACTATCATTTAGTTTCAACCACGTTCAAGTATCGCCTAATGGACCGAATCAGATGCGCAAACAGGGCAGAAACCCAGCAAAGTTTAAGTCAGCAACAAAATTGGCACAGGACTTTCTTTTGTTTCAGGTGGCGCAAGCACTGATAACTTTGACCCTTTGAACCATCGTGACAACCAAACAATCGTTAATCCTTGTTGTATTACTGGCGGCGACGATGTTAAGGCCTGCCACCAGCGGAGCCCAGCCGGCAACCGCGGTGGCCGCCGGCTATTACCACAGTATGTTTCTCAAGAGCGATGGCAGTTTGTGGGCCATGGGCTTAAACGGAAATGGTCAATTGGGTGACGGCACCTATGCGACCAATGCTCCTTCCTACGGCACCAATTATCCTGAGCCGATCGTAGCCAGCAATATCACGGCGATTGTCGGCGGCGGCTATCACAGCCTCATCCTTAAGAACGACGGCAGCCTCTGGGCCATGGGGGCAAATGCCAATGGTCAGTTGGGCATCGGCACTTTTGACGATACCAACCAGCCGGTGCTGGTGACCAACAACGTGACCGCAGTCGCGGCCGGACTTTACCATAGTTTATTTCTGATGAGCGATGGCAGCCTGTGGGCAATGGGGCGCGATGGCGACGGCCAATTAGGCGATGGCACCAATCGCATCACGCCACCCTACGGAGTCAACCTCCCTGTGCAGGTTGTGGCCAGCAATGTCACCGTCATCGCCGCCGGTGTTTACCACAGCCTATTTGTTAAAAGTGACGGCAGTCTGTGGGCCATGGGCTACAACTATTACGGCCAGTTGGGCGACGGCACTTATGGGTCCGCCCCCTTCGACGGCACCAACCAACCTGTGCAGATTGTAACCAGCAACGTCACCGCCATTGCCGCCGGTGTTTACCACAGCCTATTTGTTAAAAGTGACGGCAGTCTGTGGGCCATGGGCTACAACTATTACGGCCAGTTGGGCGATGGCGCTTATGGCACAGCTCCGCATTATGGAACCAACCAGCCGGAACAGATTGTGACCAGCAACGTCACAGCGATTGCCGCCGGCGGCTACCACAGCCTGTTCCTCCAAAACGACGGCAGCCTGTGGGCCATGGGGCAGAACTGGAACGGCCAGCTGGGCGATGGCACCAATGGTTATCCCATCCAGACCAGCAGCCCCGAGGAAATTGTGACCAGCGGAGTGACCGCCATTGCGGCGGGACAGATTCACAGCCTGTTTCTAAAAAGTGACGGCAGCCTGTGGGGCATGGGCGACAACCAGAAAGGTCAGTTGGGCGACCAGAGTTACAGCCTCGTCAACCAGCCCAAGCAAATTCTGGCGGCTTACAATCTCCTCAACGGCCAGCTTTTGAATGAAGGCATGCGTTTGGCGTTTGTCGGCGTTGCAGGGGCCAATTACGTATTAGACCGCACTTTCAGCCTGTCGCCGACTGACTGGTTGCCTCAAGAAACCAATTCCGCCGACTCCATCGGCGTGCTGGTGTTCACGAACACGCCCAATCTGGATACCAATAATTTCTGGCGCATTCACTCCGTGCCGTAGCGCAACTAATTCCAGAACATGCGTCGCCGCTGGCAGTTCCACCGGGTGGAAATTTAAAAACTCCAGGACAAGCATTTCACGAACGGTTTGTTGCCAGGAAAGACAAGGGCGGCGGAATAATCTGGTGCCACCGCCAGTGAAATCATTGACCATTTATTAAGTGCAGCGGAATCGTCAGCCACCTCCAAAATAGCCGCCGGCTGATCTGGCGCCAGTGAAACAGAAAAGCGGTTCAACGGATAAGACAATCCCAGCCCAATGGCTTTCACAAAAGCTTCTTTGCGCGTCCAGCCGTTGAAAAACCCCTGCACCTTAAACGCCGGCGGCAATCCTGCCAGCTCTTTGACTTCCCGCCGGGAAAAAAAACGGTCCGCGAGATCGCCGGCATCAGCCATCGGCCGGTGCTGCTCCAGATCCACGCCGACTTCCTGTTCCCGCGCCAGGGCGATCAGCGCCCAGTCTGCGGAATGGCTGCAATTGAAACGGAGCCAGCCGGGATTTTGCGTCTCGGCGATGGCCGGCTTTTGAAAATTTGCGGATTCAATCTGGATGGCTTCCGAGCCGAGGCCGAGGTTGGTGGCCAGCAGTTGCCGCAGGGCGGCGCGACGAACGATGAAGCGCCTTTGGTCGGAGGTAAAATGGAATTGCGCCGCCTGTTTCTTTTCGGCGGCGCTCAAAAGGTTTTGCCGCTGGGAAATTTCGGCGGGCGGGCGGCGGAGGTTGATGCGCCAAACTTGGATTTCCTTTGGCGCGACGGGCGGGATTTCGGAAATTTCACGCCAAGGGGCTGGCGGAGTTACGTTCATCGCGGCGTTTGCATATGCCGGTTGTAATGTTCGGCCAGCGACGGCAAGTAGGTTTCATTCAGGACGGTCACATGGTTACCCGACACGTCCACGACTTCCACGCCACCGGTAAATACGCGGCTGGCACCCAACGTATTATCCTTGGGGCGAAAGGCGTTCGACATCCAGTCGTCCTGCGAAATAAACAAAATTCCGCGACTCGCCAGCGGCTTGGGCAAGTAGCCATCCATCGCGTGCCGGTAAATCCGGGCGATGATGGCCCACGGGATGTGCAGATTGAAATCGTCGTGGGCGGCCAGTTCCAGACGTGAAGTCAGCTCTTTCTTTTCGAGGTCAAGCCGACGCCGGCTTTTGCGCCAGAGATACTGCGGACCATGCCGGAACAATTTTCCAAAGTGTTCCTGCAGCCACGCTTTTTTCTCGCCCCAGAAAGTCGGCATGGTCATCCAGGTGTCGAGCAGCAATACCATTTCCACTTCAACGCCGGCGGCCCGCAATTGATGCGCCACTTCAAACGCCAGCATGCCGCCAAAACAGTGTCCGGCCAGGCGCACGGGGCCGGTGGTCGGGCGGCGGCGGATCAGGGCGACGTGTTTCGCCGCCCACTCCTCCATGCGCGGCAACGCGGAAAAATCTTTTTTGGTCGCGGCTCTTAAAGTGGCTTCAGGAATCGGCACCACCGAGGCAAATAGACGCAAATCCTTTTCCAGAAAACGCGCCAGCTTGAGCAGGCCGAGGCTGCCTTCATCAATCAGGAAATAAAGTTCCAAGCCGGAAGTCCCCGCCTGTAGTTCAATCAACTCGGGCTTTCGTTCGGTATTCTTTTGTTCCGGCAGAATCTTCGCCAGCTCCTGAATGGTCGGATGTTGGAATACCATCCGAATCGGCAAATCAAACGCCATCCGGCGTTTGATTTCATTGACCAGCCTGACGGCGAGGAGCGAATGGCCGCCGAGGGCGAAGAAGTTGTCGTGAACGCCGACTTGGGGGAGGCCGAGGAGTTCGCGCCAGAGGGCGGCGAGCCTGGTTTCGGCGGTGTTGCGCGGGGCGACGAAGGCGGCC
>CAIXPZ010000008.1 GCA_903921455.1 uncultured Verrucomicrobia subdivision 3 bacterium
ACCGTGGACGACCGCGACAACTGGAAGGTTCACTTCGCCGACACGATGCGCGGCGGCCAATACGTCAATAACTGGCGCATGGCCGAACTGCATGCCAAGGAAGCCCCGGCGCGCGTTCACGAACTCGAAGCGTGGGGCGCGGTGTTCGACCGCACCAAGGAAGGCAAGATTTCCCAGCGCAATTTCGGCGGCCATCGCTATCCGCGCCTCGCCCACGTCGGCGACCGCACGGGCCTCGAACTCATCCGCACGTTGCAGGATCACGGCATCCACCAGGGCATCACCGTGTTCATGGAATACACCGTCGTGTCGCTGTTGAAGGACGGCGGTCGCGTGGTCGGCGCGTTTGGTTACGACCGCGAACGCGGCCGTTTCCGCGTTTTCAAAGCCAAGGCCGTCGTGCTTTGCACCGGGGGTTTGGGCCGCGCGTATGCGGTGACCAGCAATTCCTGGGAAGGGACCGGCGACGGCGTTTCGCTGGCGTATCATGCCGGCGCGGAACTGCTCGACATGGAGTTCATCCAATTTCACCCGACCGGCATGATCTGGCCGCCGAGCGTGCGCGGCATTCTCGTGACCGAGAGCGTGCGCGGCGAAGGCGGCGTGTTGCGCAACAAGGACGGCAAGCGTTTCATGTATGACGACATCCCGGACAATTACAAGTCGCAGACCTCGACCGATCCGGAAGAAGGCTGGCGCTATACCCAGAACGACAAGAACGCCAAGCGTCCGCCGGAGCTGCTGACGCGCGACCACGTGGCCCGCTGCATCAATCGCGAGGTGAAAGCCGGCCGCGGCAGCCCGCACGGCGGGGTGTTCCTCGACATTTCGTGGATCAAGGAAAAGATTCCGAACTCCGCCGAGCACATCAAGCGCAAGCTGCCCTCGATGTATCATCAGTTCATGCAGCTGGCGAATCTCGACATCACCAAGGAACCGATGGAAATCGGCCCGACCACGCATTACGCGATGGGCGGCATCCGCGTGAACGCCGAGACGCAGGCGACGAATGTTCCCGGCCTGTTCGCGGCGGGCGAATGCGCCGCCGGTCTGCACGGGGCGAATCGCCTCGGTGGCAATTCACTCTCCGACCTCATCGTCTTCGGTCAGCGCGCCGGGCAATACGCCGCGAAGCTGGCCAAGGAAACTTCCGCCGTCACCGTCAGCGACGCCGAAATCGAAGCGGCTTACAAGGAAGCCGTGGCGCCGTTCGAGCGCGCCGCCGGCGGCACCACCGAAGGGCCCTATCAGGTGCAATATGATTTGCAGAACATGATGCAGAAGAACGTCGGTATCGTCCGTTTGCAGAACGAAATGGAAGAGGCGATTGACGGCATCCAGAAGCTCAAGGTCCGCGCCGAGAAGGTTGCCGTGCTGGGTCACTGCGAATACAACCCCGGCTGGCACACGGCGATTGACCTCAAGCACCTGCTCACCGTTTCCGAGGCCATCACGCTGTGCGCGATCGAGCGCAAGGAAAGCCGCGGCGGCCACTTCCGCGAGGATTTTCCGGACAAGAGTCCCGAGGCGGCGAAATACAACAACGTCGTCTCCAAGGCGGCGGACGGCTCCATGAAATTGCGCCGCGAACCGATTCCGGCGATACGGGAAGATTTGAAACAAGTCATCGAGGAGATGAAATGAACAACAAGACTGTCACTTTCAGAATCTGGCGCGGCGACGCGACCGGCGGCAAGTTCGTGGATTACACCACGGAGATCACCGAGGGCCTCGTCGTCCTCGACGTCGTCCACAAGATCCAGGCGACGCAGGCCAACGACCTGGCCGTGCGCTGGAATTGCAAGGCCGGCAAATGCGGCTCCTGCTCCGCCGAAGTCAACGGCATGCCCAAGCTCATGTGCATGACGCGCATGGACACGCTCGATATCACCAAGCCCATCACCATCGAGCCCATGCGCGCCTTCCCCAGCATCCGCGATCTGGCCACCGATGTTTCCTGGAACTTCCGCGTCAAAACGAAGATCAAGAAGTTCAATCCGCGCAAGCCCGACTGCGAGGACGGCACCTGGCGCATGCAGCAGCAGGACGTTGACCGCGTGCAGGAATTCCGCAAGTGCATCGAATGCTTCCTCTGCCAGGACGTCTGCCACGTGCTGCGCGACCATCACAAGCACGAGGAATTCATCGGCCCGCGCTTTCTGGTTTACACCGCCGCGCTGGAGATGCACCCGCTCGACACCGAGAACCGGCTGCCGGAACTCAAGCAGGCGCAGGGCATCGGCTTCTGCAACATCACCAAATGCTGCACCAAGGTCTGCCCCGAGCACATCACCATCACCGACAACGCCATCATCCCGCTCAAGGAACGCGTGGTGGATGAATTCTACGATCCATTTGCGTGGCTCTGGAAAAAGATCCGCCCGCAAGGCTGAAATGACCTTCGCTTCACTCAACCCACGGCCCGCGCCGTGGGTTTTTGTTTGGTCCCGGCTCATTCTCGCCGCGGCGGCAGCGCCCGGCCGGGCTTGTCCATGTTTCATCCGACAAGACAGGCCAAGGGCGGCTGGTATCTTTGGTGACAATCTGGTCCAGACCCAAGGTTTGTTCCATCTTTCAGATGCCAGCCCTAAACGCTCGGCGCCGGCACCCTCACCTTCACCGACGCGCTGGCCACGAATTATCTCCGCCGCTTCTACCGGGCCGCGCTGGGGCCGTGACCCCACCCCTCACGCCGCCGGCGGCGGCTGCTGGGCGCGGTAGTCCGCGAGTTGTTTCTGGAGGCACGTCGGACAGATGCCGTGGCTGAAGTCCGCCTCGGTATGTTCCTTCACATACATTTCAATCCGCTGCCAGGAACCGGTGTCGGTGCGGATGTTTTTGCAATAACCGCAGATCGGCAGCAGGCCGCGCAGGGTGCGGACCTCCTTGAGCGCGTTCTGCAGCTGCGCGATGAGCGACACCTGGGCCTCCTCTGCGCGCTTGCGCTCCGTGATGTCGCGCACCACCGCCAGCACCAGCTGGCCCTCCGGCGTGGCCACCGGGCTGAGCATCACGTCCACGGGAAATTCGCTGCCGTCCTTGCGCCGCCCCAGTAATTCCATGCCCGCCCCCATCGACCGCAGGCGCGGTTCGGCGTGGTAGCCGGCCCGCTGTTCAGCGTGCGCGGCGGCGAACCGCTGCGGCAGGAGCATTTCCACCGGGTGCGCCAGATATTCCGGGCGCGCATAGCCGAACATCTTTTCCCCCTGCGCATTCATCTTGAGGATGATGCCGCGCTGGCCGACGACCAGCACCGCATCCGGGGAACATTCAAAGAGGTGATAATAAATATCCATGCTCCGGCATCAGGGTTTCACGCAGGCTTTCAAGCGGGTGTCAATCCGCAGGATGTGGCCCGTGATCCACGAGCTGATGGTGTGGTGCAATTCCCGGAACGCCTCGGCGCTGTAGCCCTCCGCCTGGTAATGCTCTTTGAAGCGGCCGAAAAAGGTCAGGAACTCCGCGTGCGCCGCCTGGTTCTCCGCGTGGGCCGGACAGCGATAGCGCACCATGCAACCCTCCTCGTATTTGAAATGCGTATTGGCATACAGCTCGAGAAACTGGACCAGGCTGCTGGCGAAGGCGATCTCCGCCGGCGTGGGCTTGGTGATGGCCAGCATTTCCTCCAGCCGGTTGATATGATCAATCAGCATGTGATGCTGTTTGTCAATCGAGTCCAGCCCCGTCGCGTAATCCTCATTCCAAGCCAACATGATACGCGCAGCGTAGGCAGGAGCCGCCCGCTTGGCAACCGCAGAATGAACCATCTTAGGATTAGGCCTTTGACCCGGTCCGCCCCCAGCCGGCGAAGGCCACGGTTGCAGCGCAACTCTGGATCGCAGACGGAACGGGGGAACTTAAGTCCTTTCCCCGGGGGGAAACAGGTGAGGGCGAGCGTTAAAACTATTTTGTCCGAAACGTCCTCCCTCACCCCGGCTCTCTCCTCAAGGAGAGGGAGAAACTTTCTGCCCCGATATCCCACGCAGCATTGGCAAAACACTCGCCTAAACGCCAATTCTGTCAAGTTTCCAGCCGTTTTCCCCGCGCTTTTGCCAGTTTGGCTATTTTC
>CAIXPZ010000009.1 GCA_903921455.1 uncultured Verrucomicrobia subdivision 3 bacterium
CGCCGAGTACATCTGGGGTCATCTCAAGCAACATGAACTGGCCAACTTCTGTGCCAAGCACGGCTGGGAACTCAGTCACACCGCCACCCGCGCCTTGCGGCGCATGCGCCGACGCCACCACTTGATCGCCGCCTTCTGGACACAAGCTGAAGTGTGGTGACATCTTCACTATATTATACAGGTGTCAATAGTTCCAAGTCTTCAAGGAACGAGAGCAGCTCCTTTTTGGTGGAATCGTGAATTTGCCAGCGCATCAGGCTGCGTTTGCGTGCCATCAAACCATCGGCGTGAGCACGTATTTTTATGATCATGGAATTCATCAGCAGACTAGCTTTATAAATGTTTGGGCTACCGAACAGTTTTGTGCGATGGCCCCGAAGTACCTCGAACAAAACTGTTCGGTACCCGGCGGGCTAGTCGTCTTTTGTACGCTGTGCTTCCAAGATGGACAGGACCGCTTCCAGCACCTCTACCGGATATTGATCGAGCCAGGCTGTTGTGTCCCGTTTGTTGCTTGAAGATTCCATATTTGCGCTGAAGGCAACCGAGATTAAGAAGTTGGCGAGCAAACCATTCGGAAATATTGGCCAAAAAAAAGAGGCGTGGTGCCGACCGGCACACCACGCCCCCTGTTGTGGATTTAGCGGGGACGCATGCCCCGCAGCACTGTTACCCCATCGGCAACGTTGTTACAGCGTTCGATGGTGCGCTGATGACACAGCGCTGCACATTCGAGCGAGTTGATGGCGGACATCCGGTCGTTGACTCCGGTTACTTGGCCGTCGCAGACCCAGATCCGTGGCTTTGCCTGCTTGCTCAACCATTGGAGCGCGGGACCATCAATCACATTGGCTCCACCAGCGGGCGCACCGATCCAGCGATCATCGACTTGGCGGCCACCACTGGCAAGGATCCGCAATACACCGTCACGCACATTGCCGGAGTAAGCCGCCACGGATGCTCCGGGGGAATGCTCGAGGATGCGTTTCAGATCAGTCGCTGCGAGGTTCATGCTGCCCGAACAATCAATCAGGACCGTCCCGCCCCGCTGCCGTCGCACCCGCTGGAACACGCGGCCATCCACCAACTGTCGGTGGATGTTCCGCGGCACAGTGCCCTCCTCTGAGGCGATCCGGCCGCGTCCCAGGTAACCGTCGATCCTCCGTACTCGCGGCGGAGTTTCGAGCTTCATTTTCCCCCACGGAACCTTGGTGGTCGACCGACGAGTGACGCCCTGTTGCGTGGCAAGGTCCAATGCCTGCTTGAACCCACCGGCTCCGCTGCCACCGGTGCTTTTCCAGCGACTGAACGGCAATACCCCTTCGTTCTCCACATTCTCCAGCATCAACTGGAGCCATTTGGCAACACGGATTGTGTCGCGGAACTTCGGGTTGCCGGTTGCCCAGAGGGCTTTCCGAGCCATCTCGGCCAAACGAATGATGTTCGGACCTTGCGGATGCCCCTCAATGACTTGTCGGAATTGCTCCTCATTGGCACCGCATCCCTGCACCGCCACCATCATCAATACCGCTGACCGCAGGTCGCCACGACGAAGCAGATTCTTGGCAAGCACAGTTACAACTTCCCCTGGTAATGCGCCATCTTTGGCATCAATCGCCAACTCTGCGAGCTTCGTATTGACGCGGGCATCCTCGACGGCTTGCAGCACATCGAAGTGAATCTTATGCTTGCTCGCCACCGCATCTGGGTGTTTGTGGGACCACCGGAGGTGCCCGAGTTCATGGTCCCGCATAAACCGTGCGTGCCCCGAG
>CAIXPZ010000010.1 GCA_903921455.1 uncultured Verrucomicrobia subdivision 3 bacterium
AAGCTCCCCCTCCTGCTGCTTCTACCTCGAAGCGGAATCAACAGCTTGACGGAGACCTGAAAATCCAGTTCCCTTTGCTCGGAAGGTGAGGCACTTTTCGAGCGCCACCCGCCGCACTTTTCAACCGCCGTTTACACCATGGCTAGCATTCCGAACTCCTCCAACCCCACCGCTCCCACCAGCGGTCAATTTTACCGCGGCCCGTTCGCGATCATGACGATTCTATTCTTCATGTGGGGGTTCATGACCGTGTGGAACGACGTGCTCATCCCCCGTTTCAAAGAGGCGTTCACTTTGAGTTATTTCCAAGCCATGTTGGTGCAGTTCGCCTTTTTCGGTGCCTACGGTATCGGCTCGCTCATTTACTACCTGGTCTCCATGGTTTCCGGCGACCCCATCAACCGTCTCGGCTACAAGAACGGCGTCATCATCGGCCTGCTGATCGCCGCCGCTGGGAGCGCCCTGTTTTATCCCGCTGCCGTGCTGGCTTCGTATTCATTTTTTCTGGTGGCCCTGTTCATTGTCGGGCTGGGCTTTGCCATGTTGCAGATTGCCGCCAATCCCTACGTGACCATTCTCGGCCCGGAGCGCACGGCATCCAGTCGGCTGAATTTATCCCAAGCCTTCAACTCCTTTGGGACCACCATTGGCCCCATCGTCGGAGGTTGGTTGATTTTCACCTTGTTCACCACCAAGTCGGCGCATGGGGCGGACTCGGTGAAAATTCCTTATCTTGGCTTTGCCGCCGTGTTCGTCGTGCTGGCGGTGTTTTTCAAATTCGCGCACCTGCCGGCGTTCACTAACACGGCAGGCATCAATCGGGGTTGGGGCGCACTCAAGCATCCTCATACGGTTTTGGGCATGCTTGCCATCTTCATGTATGTCGGCGGCGAAGTGTCGGTCGGCAGCGCCATCATCAATTTTCTCGGCACCGAAAAATTGGGTGGCCTGCCACACGAGGAAGCCAGCCAGTTTCTGGCTTACTACTGGGGCGGTCTGATGATCGGGCGATTTATGGGGGCCTTTGCGTTGAGTGAATTGCGCGGATGGGTTAAGCATACGTTGGTGGTGCTTGTTCCCGTGGCCGCGTTCTGCACAATTTGGATCTTGGCCGGTTCCGCCAGTGCCCTTCATTATGGTGTGCCGCTGACAATTTTATTGGTTGCGTTTTTTCTTGGTGAAGCCAGTCCGCAACGGATGCTGTGCCTGTTCAGTGGCCTGATCATTGCCCTGCTGGTCACCGGCATGATGACTGCCGGCGAAATCGCTAAATGGTCGATTCTCGGTATTGGCCTGTTTTGCTCGGTGATGTGGTCGAATATTTTTGCGCTGGCGATTGAAGGTTTGGGACCGCTGAAAAGTCAGGGATCTTCTCTGCTCGTGATGGCGATTCTGGGTGGCGCATTGTTGCCTCCGCTGCAAGGCGCGGTGGCAGACAAGTTTGGCATTCAGACCTCGTTCATTGTGCCGATGATTGCCTTTGCCTACATCGCGTTCTATGGCCTCTATGGCTATCGCGCCGGGCGTGCTCATGCTTGACCGATGGTGTGTTTTGAACAACGCACCACCGAATCTGAACGCGCTTAACCAATCCTCAATCACCTCTCGTTGAACGCATTCAAAAACAGCATCCGTAAGATAGTGTCTCTGTCGCTGGTGATTTTGCCTTGGTCGGGCGTGGTCACAACTTTCGCAGCCGATCAGCGCCCCAATTTTGTCGTAATTGTGACGGACGACCAGCAGTGGGCCGCGATGAGCTGCGTCCAACGCGAATTGGGCGAAGGTGGTAGATACCCTTGGTTTCTGACTCCGAACATGGACCGGATTGCAGCGGAAGGCATCCGCTTCCGTAATGCCTTTGTAACCTGCTCGCTGTGTTCTCCAAGTCGCGCATCTATTCTTACCGGTCAATACAACCACCTGAACGGCGTGGCTAATAACCACACTTTTTTTCCGATGTCCAATGCCACCTATTCCGCATTGATGCGAGACGCTGGTTATCAGACCGCATTCTTTGGTAAGTTTCATCATGGCAATCAGGCTGGGCCGCGCCCGGGTTTTGAAATGAATTATACCTTCATTAATCAAGGCAAATATTTCGATTGCCCCTTTGAAATCAACGGCACAATGACGCCGACCAAAGGCTGGGTGGACGATGTGACGACTGATTATGCCGTTGATTTCCTCAAGCAGCCGCATAGCAAACCGTTTTCAATATTCATCGGTTTCAAGACGCCACACGAACCACCCCAGCCGCCGGAGCGCACCAGAAATCTATTTACCGGTGATCTTGGCGCCATCGTGCCGAACCTCACCACGCTGCCGATTTACCGCCACGCTGATTCCGATCTTCGTTTCAAGCGCGAGGCCGAAACCGCCATTCGCCAGAACCGCGGCGTGAATCTGAACTTGAATTATTTCCGCTGTATCAAGGCGGTGGATGACGATGTCGGGCGGATTTTAAAAGTGCTGGACGACTTGAAGCTTGCGGACAACACGATGCTCCTGTTTATGGGCGACAATGGCGTTTATGTCGGTGAACACTGCCTGCACGACAAGCGTTCGGTGTATGACGATTCGTTGCGTGTGCCGATGCTGTTACGTTATCCGAAGCTGATTTCCAAAGGCAAGGTGCTCGACGAGATGGCGCTCAACATTGATATTGCGCCGACCTTTCTTGACCTCGCTGGTATTCCGATTCCTGCGCAGATGCAAGGCCGGAGCTGGCGTTCGCTGCTCAAAGGTGAGCGAGCCGACTGGCGCAAGTCGTTTCTCTCAGAATATTTCATCGAGAAGAATTATCCCAACACGCCGACAATTATTTCGCTGCGGACGGAATCCGCTAAACTGACCAAGTATCCCGGCCACAACGAGTGGACAGAGTTGTTCGATTTGAAGAACGATCCGTTCGAAATCCACAACCTCGCCAACGACTCAACCAAAAAAGACTTGCTCGCGTCTATGAATGCGGAATTCGACCGACAGGCCAAGGCGGTCGATTACCACGTGCCTGTTTACGCCGACAAGGCAACATTCAACCCTGATTTCGAAACAAATAAAATGCCGGAAGAACGGGAAGTCCGTTCAATACAGCCAGTGAAATAAATCAATCATATCAAACATCTGATATGAAGAAAAAACACATAACCAAAAACTGAAACAACAACAGTAACAGCACGATCAACTCCTGCGGCGCAAAATTCACCCGCAAAAAACGCCAAGGTATTTTTTACCCCCCATCACTTTCCCGTGCTCATTCGCCGCGAAAAAACTGGATCACCCGCCTGAAATGATGATCCGCTCGGCTTACCGCCTCCACGCTTTGTGGCGTGATGCAACATGTCTCTTTGGATTGGATCGGAAAAACTTCTGCTCGCAATACCCCAAATCACATCCAGTCAAACTGTCAGTGAAAGCTGCCGCTAATAGCCGAAAATTCTGCCGGTTTGACCAGAATACTCTTCAGTTTTCCTAGCAATCTGCTAATATCCATTAATCTGAATCAATGCTTCAGATTGTGTCCAACTGTGAAAATCTGTGGCTAAATAAAATGACTATGAAACCTCGCGTCCGTTTTGCTCCTTCGCCCACCGGCTGGCTCCACATCGGCGGCGCGCGCACCGCGCTGTTCAACTGGCTTTACGCCCGGCACACCGGCGGCACCTTCGTCCTGCGCATCGAGGACACCGACGCCGCGCGCAATTCCCAGGAAGCCGTGGATGTCATCCTCAACGGCCTCCGCTGGCTTGGCCTCGACTGGGACGAAGGCCCGCTCACCGGCGACGCCACCGGCCCGAGCAAGGGCGATTGCGGACCGTATTTCCAATCCCAGCGCAAGGCCAACTACCAGCGCCGCATCGAAGCCCTGTTGTCCCACGGCCTCGCCTACGAACACGAAGGCGCCATCAAGTTCAAGATGCAGCGCGAACCCATCACCATCCACGACCTCGTCATCGGCGACGTCGTGCGCCCGCTCACCGACCGCGAGGAGATCGATCCCGACTTCGTCATCATGCGCTCCGACGGCCAGCCCGTCTTCCACCTCGTCAACGTCATTGACGATATCGAGATGAACATCACCCACGTCATCCGCGGCGAAGACCATGTGAGCAACACCGCCAAGCACATCGCCCTCTTCAAGGCCTTTGGCGTCAGGCCCCCGCATTACGCCCACATCCCGCTCATCCTCAACAGCGACGGCTCCAAGATGAGCAAGCGCGACCAGGGCGCCTCGCTCATCAGCTATCTCGACACCGGCTTCCTCTCCGAAGCCGTCGTCAACTACCTCTGCCTCCTCGGCTGGTCCCCCAAGGAAAACCGCGAGAAGATGACGCTGGCGGAAATCATCGAACGCTTCGACCTGCCGCAGATCCTCCGGCACAACGCCCGGTTCGATTATGAGAAGCTCACCTGGCTCCAAGGCGAATATGCCCGCGAACTCGCGCCCGACCGCTTTTACGAACTTGCCGTCCATACCTTCGCCAAGGCCGGCGTGGACACGAACCAGTTTCCGCTCGGCTACGTCAAGGCCGCGCTCGACACCTGCAAGGGCAAGTTCAAGACCTTCAGCGAACTTCCCGCGTATGCCGGCTTTTATTTCACCGACACCATTGCCTACGACGCCGAGGCCGCCCAGAAAGATTTTGTGCCCGAGAACAAAC
>CAIXPZ010000011.1 GCA_903921455.1 uncultured Verrucomicrobia subdivision 3 bacterium
ATTCGCATTTCGCTGGAACACGCGGCATGACCCCGACGGCAAACGCATGGAGACATTTGCCAGCCAGATCGAAGGCAAACGATTAACCTATCGCCAAGTCTCCCAGACTTTGTGCGTTTGTTAAGTATACAAGCCCGCAATGACATTGGTCGGGGCCTCCGGCTGCGCGGGATCGGCCGGGCGGTTCAGCCCGAATTCATACCAGCGCGGGTCGGGCTGACGGAGCGGACGCCGCACTATTTCGTTTCGTCGGGCGTCACCTGCACCTGGGTGGATAATTTAAAATCGCCGGCGGCGGTCGCAAAGGTCAGTTCCAGCATGAAGGCCAGATAGCCCGTGGCCGGCTGGCTCACGCCGGCTGAGAGTTCCCGCGCCTCGGCCGTCACGGGCAGCTCGCGGCTGGTCCATTTCGCGGGGCGGAAATCGCGCGTGGGCGCGGTGGCGGTCCAGAGCCGCGCGCGGGTCGCCGGCGCGTTGAAGGTGGCTTTCACCGCCGGGGTCTGGTGACCGACCATTTGCCAGTGCAATTCCGGCAGGGCCGCGCCGTCGGCGATGAGTTGGAAGAAGGTGGCGAAAGCTTGGTTCGAGTCGCGGCCCAGGCCGTGGCCGGCGTTGGGCAGATCGTAGATCATTTTCGGGCCGGTGAGGTCGGGAAAATAATGCCGCGTGGCGTCCACGGTCCAGAACGGGTCGTTCGCGCCGATCAGAATGAGCTTGGGCAGCGTCAGGCGGTCGCGGTAGCTGAACGGGTCCACGATGGCGGCGAGGCGGGCCATCTCCGGCGTGTTCATCTTGTCGATGATGCCGGCCTCGGTGTAATCGTGGATGCTCGCGCTCTGGGCGCCATAGACCTGGTAGGCCCAATCGGTCTGCGCCTTGAGGTTGAGCGTGTCGAACACGCGCGGGGCGATGGCGGTCACGCGGTCATCCACGGCGGCGGTGAGCCACGTGGTCCAGCCGCGTTTCGAGCCGCCGGTGACGACGAATTTCTGCGGCGCGGGGCGGTGCTGCTGGCCGAGCCAGGTCTGGGTGAGGTCCATCGCGCGGACGGCGCATTTCACCATGGGCAGCAGCAGCGGCCAGCTGCCGTCCCCGGTCTGGAGATATTGCGCGAAGGTGTAGGCGATGATGGCGTCGGCATAGCGGCCGTCGAACAGCGGCTGGTTGGGCACGCGCGACACGATGACGGCCCAGGCGCCCGCGCGCTGGGCGGCGGCGGTGGCCTCGTCGAGGTGGTTTTTGCCCTGATCGTCGGCGATGAACAGCGCGGCCACGTCGGGATGGCGCAGCTTGGGGGGCTCGATGATCCAGAGGAAGTTGGTCCACAGGCGCGCCTGCCAGCGTTGCGAGATGAAGCCGAGCTGCGTGACGGTGGCGCCGTCGTGGTGCTGCGTTTCCAGCACGCGCCAGGCGAAATTGGTGTCGGCGGTGTGGATGTAATCGTCGAGCGCGGTGGCCCGGAGCCCGCCCGTGGTGGCGGCCCAGAGGAGGAGCACCCAAATCAGTTTGTGCATACGCATAAAAGCCATATTACCCGTGATCCGCACCGTGGGTTGTTTGTTAAGTGGACGGTTGCCGCGTGCCGCCGCCGGCTCAACTGGCGAACAGGTTCACCGGGAGCTCGCTGCCGCAGTAGATGCAGCGGGGATA
The DNA here is from genome assembly GCA_903921455.1 of uncultured Verrucomicrobia subdivision 3 bacterium. Next base: position 1,651 of record CAIXPZ010000011.1, read on the forward strand.
TTTGGCGGAATTGATTTTGCCGCACCGGGGGCAGGGCAGGGGCGGGGACTTCGCCGCCTTGCCATCCAGGCGCCCGTCGCGGAGGTCGATTTCCTTGACGGCAGCCACGAGTTGCTCGTCGGAATAGCCGTGCTCCGTTTTCAAAAAGGTCCACAGCGCCTCGGTGATCAGCAGCAGCCGGTCCACATCGTGGCGCAACAGTTCCGCCTCCGTCTTGGCCTCGCGGGCGCTGGACTGGGCCTCGCTCGCGGCGGCCTGGGCCTGCGCGGTTTGCGCCTGCGAATAGAGTGAACCGTAGGAGGTGAACATGCTCAGCTCACTTCGGCTCGGGCTCCACCCACTTATTGTGCTCCTTGATGAGGTCCACGAGGCGTTCCACGGCCTCGGCCTCGGGGATGTTGAACTTGATGGGCGTCTTGCCGACGTAGAGGTTGATCTTGTTCGGTGCGCCGCCGACGTAGCCGAAATCGGCGTCGGCCATCTCGCCGGGGCCGTTGACGATGCAGCCCATGATGGCGATTTTCACGCCCTTGAGATGCTCCGTCCGCGCCTTGATGCGCGCGGTCACGGTCTGGAGATTGAACAGCGTGCGGCCGCAGCTCGGGCACGCGACGTAATCCGTCTTGAAGCTGCGGCAGCCGGCGGCTTGCAGGATGTTGAAGGCCAGCCGCAGCGAGAGGCCCGCGCCGCTTTCGCCGCGCACGAGAATCGCATCGCCGATGCCGTCCGCCAGCAGCGAGCCGATGACGACGCCGGCCTGGAGCAGGGCGATGTTCGGCAGCAGCGGGACGGGCTCGAAGTGGATGCAGTCCTTGAGCAGGATGGGATTGTTGCGCCCGAGGCGCTTGAGCTTGGCCGCCAGCAGGCGGAACGCGGTGATGGCGGGCAGGGGCACGCCGTCTTTCACGGTGACGAGCTGCGTGTCGCAGTTGATCTCGAAATCCTGCGTGGGATCGAGCTCGGCAATGTTCAAATCTTCGTAAACCGCCTCGGGGCGCACGTCGTCCTTCGGGCGGATCTTCGGCGCAACCTTGTCCCACGTGGCGCGGGTCACGACGACGCGGATGAGCTGCTCGCCGCCGCACTTCACAGTGTCGGTGAGCGGGATTTCCGGCGTGGCGCGCTTCTCGAAATGGAACGGGTCGAAGGCAAAGGTGGTATCGTTGAAGCGTGAATCATGATTCGTCAGCTTCGGCACGAGCGCGAGCAGGTCGGTGCACACCGGGATCTCGTGCGGGGAATCCTCCGTGAGCGAAACGCGGATGGTGTCGCCCAGGCCGTCGCAGAGCAGGGAGCCGATGCCGATGGCGCTCTTGATGCGGCCATCCTCGCCTTCGCCGGCCTCGGTCACGCCGAGGTGGATGGGGTAGTTCCAATCCGCGCCGAGGGCGTTCAGGCGCGCGACGAGCAGGCGGTAGCATTCGATCATCACCTTCGGGTTGCTCGACTTCATCGAGAACTTGAAGTTGTGGAAATCGTGTTTCCGGCAGATGTGGGCGAACTCCAGCGCGCTCTCGATCATGCCCAGCGGGGAGTCGCCGAAGCGGTTCATGATGCGGTCGGAGAGCGAGCCGTGGTTCGTGCCGATGCGCACGGCGCGCTTGAGGCGCTTGCACTCAAGCACGAGCGGCGTGAACTTCTCCTCGATGCGCGCGAGCTCGGCGGCGTATTGTTCGTCGGAATATTCCTTGATCGCGAACTTCTTCGTGTCGGCGTAATTGCCGGGATTCACGCGGATGACCTCCACCCACTTCACGGCCTCCAGCGCGGCCTCGGGCTTGAAGTGGATGTCGGCGACGATGGGCACGAGGCACTGCTGCGCGCGCAGGGCGGCGACGATGTGCTGGAGATTCGCCGCGTCCTTCACGGTCGGCGCGGTGATGCGCACGATCTGGCAGCCGACGGCGACGAGGTCGAGCGTCTGCTGCACGCTGGCGGCGGTGTCCATCGTGTCGCAGGTGATCATGGACTGCTTCACGACGGGGTGGTTGCCGCCGGCCAGGACGCCGCCGCGGGCGGGATCGCCGATCACGATCTCGCGGGATTTACGGCGTTGAAAGAAATACGGGGATTCGCAGTAACGCATAAGGGATTAAAGGATTATTTCGGCGCGGCGAAGACGATGGGCACTTCCCGGTCGGCGCGGGCGCTGCGCAGCCAGTCGCCGGTGTCGAAGAACGCGATGTAAACCATGAACGTGATGAGCAGCGCGGCAAAGCCGGTCTGGATCCATTCGAGAATCTTCCCGCTCACCGGGCGGCGGCGGACCCATTCAATGAGCGACAGCGTGATGTGGCCGCCGTCCAGCACCGGCAGTGGCAGCAGGTTGAGCAGCGCGAGGTTCACGTTGAGGATCACGCTGAACCAGAGGACGCGCCGCCAGCCGTCCTCGTCCTGAAAGAGATTGGCATAGACGCGGATGATCATCACCGCGCCGCCGAGCTGCTGCACGCCGATTTCGCCCTTGGAAAACAAGGCTCCGAAGGTGTTGAAGATCTGGCCGGCGCTCACCTTGATCTGGTCGAGCGGGCTCGGATAGACGAGCGTCTTGTTCGTGTCGCCCTGCCAGGCGACGATGCCGAAGGACGGCCCGCTGTTCGTGGGTTGCAGCGGCTTCACCGCCAGCAGGGTGCGGTCGAACTGCTCATCGCCGCGCTGGATCGTCAGGGTCACGGGCTTCACCACGCTGTTGCTCATCGCTTCCTCGGCGGAGACGACGGACATGAAGCTGTAAACTTTTTCGCCGTTCAGCGCCACCACGCGGTCGCCCGGTTTCAGGCCGGCAAGCGCGGCGGGACTGTTGGTGGCAATCTCGAATATGGAGGATTTGGCGGCGGCGGTGATGAGAATCTGGCGGAGCGCCTTGCGTTCAGTGGGAATATCGAACAGCCCAAACAGGTTGAAAACTTTCGTCTTGCGGTGATACGGCGTGGCGTAGGCCGTCGCTTCCTTGCCGTCGCGGAGATACTTGATGGCGATATTCGTGCCGCTGCTGGTGACGATGCGCCACGTCACGCTGTCGGATGAGGTCGGGGCGAAGTGGTGGACCGGCTGGCCGTCCACTTCTAGAATCGTGTCGCCGGGCAGCAGGCCGGCCTTGGCGGCGGGACCGGTCGGGTCCACCCAGCCGACCACGGTGGAATTATCGGCTTCAATGCTGGGTTTGCCGACCTGCCAGACGACGACGGCAAACAACACCGCGAGCAGAAAGCTGAACAGCGGGCCGGCGAAAGCCACGATGATTTTGTCGAGCGGCGTGACATTCGGCAGCGGCTCGGCTGACTTGGCGTCGTCGCTTTTGCCCTCGATGGTTTCCATGGTCGCCATCTGCGGCAGGGCCACGTAGCCGCCGGCGGGAATCCAGCCCAGCGCGTATTCGACGCCGCCGATTTTCTTTTTCCAGATGGGCTTGCCGAACCAGATGGCAAAGCGGTCCACCCGCAGCCCGCGCCACTTGGCGGCGAGAAAATGGCCCAGCTCGTGGACGCCGATGAGCAGGTTGAAGAGCAGCACCACTTCGAGCGCCACGAGGATATATCGCAAAATAGTCATGTCGAAACAGGGGAGATAATACCGGCGGGAAAATTAACCGCAATCACAGAGCGCGACGAAGCGACCTTTTACTTAGAAATCTCAAAAGTCCATTCAGCCACGTCCCATTCGTCAGCAGAAAGATTTTTTACCGCCGATAACACTCCGTTGACGATGCTTTCTTGCATTATCGGCGTGCGAGCGACAACGAACCCAGAAGCTGATATTAAATCCTCAAGGGCAATCGGTTTTGTGGCGGCTATTGCTTTCACACCTTCAATTCCGGTGGGGCTGCTGGCATTGATTGAAAACGGCGCTTCCAAACTTGGAATGGTATAAATCCTGTTTGCTTGCACGAAATTCCCTCTTTGAAATGAATTGGGAAACAAAACATAAAGACCACCACTGGTTTGTAGGTCCAACAATGTCATATAGCAATCACGGTTGCTGCGTAAATGAAACTCGACTTCGTTGCCAATGGGATAACTCGTTTTGTCTGTCCAAATTTCCACTCGTAATCCTCGACTGGTGGAACTCTTCGCAGGTAAGCGCAACCAAGCTTCTACATTGCTAGGAAAGGCCGGAACTGAACCCAGTGAATTCACCGACAGAAGCGGCTGTGTCTGTTGATGTGATATGTCAAAAAGATAGATGTCAATTTGTCTGCCAATTACTCCGAACACAACTGCATCAGCCTTTGTCTGTTCAATCTGCCGCTGTTCCTTTTCCGGTAACATGTCAAACCGCCCTTGGCGAAGATAGGCAATCGCGCTCTCGGAGAGAAACAAGATGTTGGGTTTTGATTCACTGCTGCGGCTTAGTACTGAATAAATTCGGTCGCGAACTGAAAGAGATTCAACCCCTGAGCCTCCCGTAAAGTTTGCAACCGCCAGGGTTTTCCATTTATGGCTTGTCATGGCTGCTTTGATTTTCAGTTCAAACCAAAGGCCAAAAAAATTGAAATATCGGTTCTGCAGACGTTCGAAAACACGCGCGGAGGGCTTTAAATTGGAGGCTTCGGTCAGGGTATCGAGCGCGTCAGAAAATTGTTCGGCTTGAGCTTTCTGTTCAGCTTGGGTGATGCGAACAATCACTCGTTCATCGTTGACGCGGTTAAGCGATGCTTGGGCAAAACTTTTAGTGCTGGAATCAACGGCAAGCTGGCGCAATGAATCCCATGCACTGAAAGCACCATCCCAATCAGAAAGTTTTTCCTCCACATCAGCCAATGCAGTCCAAGCAGTCGGTGCGTTAGGATACAAGCCTACGGTGGACTTAAGAATTTCGCGCGCTTTTATAAGCGAACCGGCGTGAACAAAGGTTTGAGCTTCTGCCAAGAGGCTGTCCAAAGTTGTTGCTGCCTGATTTCTTGTTTTATTTTCCAGACGTGTGAGTTCGGTCTGGGGGACTGATATTAAAATATAATATTGAAACCGCCTAAACTCAGGGCTGACTTCGTTATGCAGGTATCCTCGCTGGCAATACATGGCTTCTTGCCTCAAACCAACCACCGATCCGCCAGTATCGATTTGCCTTGAAGATTTATTTTGCTCAACGGCGTTGTTGCTGTGGTCGCCAATATCAGCACCGGTAGCCTTGGAAATTTGTCTTATGGAATCATCCATTGCTTGAGAAACCCCCTGCTGTTCATCGGCTATATTTAGAACCGTTGAACGGCCAACGAAGAAGGCTCGACCATTTTCCGGCTCTGGCGCACGGTCTGCCCAGACGGGGCGTTCATCCTCGCTCTGGCGCATAACATCACTCGCGCATCCCCCGCCACCAAGTACCAGAAACCCGATAGCAAAAAGTTGGATGAAACTTTTGGAACAACTAAAACTCACGGTTTTAATATGACATCCACATTCTGGTCGCCAAATTTTGCTGGCTCCTGTGTGGAACCGAGTTGGTTCGCTGCGCGGCGAACTTTTTCGCTCGCATCATCAAAACCATCAGTCAACAAACGCTTGCTCCCGTCGCCCCATGCCAACAGCAAATAGTGTGTGAACAATCCACCCTTAACTTCTTCCGATCCGATAGCCATTTGTCGGCCTGAAGATGCCGACAAAATCACCCGGCCTCCACTTTCTCCCATTTCCTGCATGTAGCGTGGGCGTATCTCCAAATCCGCTGTTGGGGTCTTTTTCAGAACTTCCTGTCCGACTGGGCCGGTGTAGCACGCTTCCAGAATTACCAATTGGGTTTTGGCTTTTACCGTGTCGAGTTTCCGAGTCAAATCATCGAGCGAAAATCCGGTGGAAAACAATGAATCAGGATTTGTGTCATAGAGCAGGAGATACTTGGCATCTACCCCTTTGCCGTCCGTCGCCAGTTCCGGCGCACCGTGGCCAGCAAAATAAATCATCACGGCATCTTCCGGTAACGCTTGCTTCCGCAGCCAGTCAATCTGATTCAAAATGTTTTCACGGGTGGCTTGCTCGTCGGTTAGCACCGAAATGTTGTCCCGCGTCAATTGTTCAGGATTGAGCTTGATTGCCCAATCACGGATTCGTTCTGCATCTTGCTTGGCGTATGGAAGTCCAGGAACTTGCGGGCTTTTGTATTGCCCCACGCCAACCACAAGCAACCACATCTGTCGGTGTTGTCCGGGTTCCCAAATTTTCTTTGAGGCTGACCTCGTAACCAATGAAGTTGTTCCTGTGCTATTTGCTGCCGCATCATTAGGCGTAGATTGCAGTTTGGTAATTAAAGTTGTCGCATTTGGATCTGGTGAAAGGTTGCCATGAACTTTTTCGTCTAGTCTCCACATTGCACCAGTAAGCGGATCAACAACGATTAAACCCAAGAGTCCTCCAAATAAAATGTTGCCGAAATACCACCCGTTCAAATGAGACGAAAATACCGTATTGGCTTGCATGTAGCCATTTTTCTCAAATACGCAGTGATATTCGGCTGATGAAAAATAGCCACCCTTTGAAGTCAAAGTTACTGTCATGGGCGTTATTCCTTTATGAATTTCCGACCCATTGTGATCCTTAACCGTAGCCGTTGCCCCGCTGGGATTGGAGTCAATAGTCACGGGCCAGCTCGAATTGCTAACGATACTCGCGCAACCAGTCACACTAATTATTAAAGCGAGCATCCCAATCAGTAAAAGATTTGGTTTCATATTTTTCCCTTTGGTCGCACGTGAGATTAGTTGTTTTCCAATAGTAGGCAAGCCGCACCTGTGAATTCCCAGTTCATCTGAATGCATCAGCTTTACTTCCGCCTTCCACCGCGTCAACGACTAATCATTAAATAACAATTATTTAAACATAAAAGGCAAAAAAAGCTTGGCGGCTGAACGGTTGGGTGCTCGCGTAAAAAGAATAACGGCGCGGTGAAAATCACCGCGCCGTCGGGGGAGGGGGTTTGAACTTACGGCTTCCAGATCATGTCCGCCACGGTCTTGCCGGCGGGGATGAACGGGATGACGTGCGTGCTGTAAGGCACCACCACATCGAGCACGTAGGGTTCGTCGGCGTCCAGCATGCGTTGCATGGCGGCGCGCAAATCCTTCTTGAACATCACGCGCTCGCATTTCACGCCGAAGGAATTGCACACGCGGACGTAGTCGGGATAAATCTCCGGGCGATGTTTCGGGTCGCCGAGGTAGGTGTGGCCGCGGTTGCCGGCGTAGAAATTATCTTCCCATTGCACCACCATGCCGAGGTGCTGGTTGTTCAGGATGATCGCTTTGGCGGCAATTTTCTCGACGTGCGCGGTGGCGAGCTCCTGGATGTTCATCAGGAACGAGCCGTCCCCGTCGATGTCCACCACCTGCTTGTCGGGATGCGCGACCTTGACGCCGAGCGCGGCCGGATAGCCGTAGCCCATCGAGCCGAGGCCGCCGCTGGTGACGAGCTGGCGGGGAAATTTGTATTTATACCACTGCGCCGCCCACATCTGGTGCTGGCCCACGCCGGTGGTGATGTAAGCGTCGCCCTTGGTGAGATCGTAAAGCGTCTCAACGACCATCTGTTGCAGGATGACTTCGCTCTCGTTGCCCTGCATGTGATCCACCATGTGGTCGCTGTTGGCGATTTCCGGGGTGATGCGGTAGGCGAACGGCCCCTTCTTCTGCCATTCGGCGATTTGCGCGAGCCAGGCGGTATGCTTCTTCTGCACCGGCCGTTTCGCCACCAGCTTGTTCAAGCGGGTGAGCGCGTCCTTGATGTCGCCGACGATGGGCAGATTTGCCTTGCGGTTCTTGTTCAGCTCCGAGGCGTCAATGTCCAGATGGACAATGGTGCCGTTTTTGCAAAACTCTTCAAACTTGCCCGTCACGCGGTCGTCAAAGCGCACCCCGAACGCGAGCAGCAAATCCGCGCCGTCTTTCATCTTCACCATCGGGCCGTTGGGATCCTTGCGATATTCGTATTCGCCGTTCACCGCCCAGTTGGCGGAGGCCGAGCCGTGCATGCCGAGCCAGCGGAGCGAGAGCGGGTGGGTTTCCGGAAAGCCGCCGATGCCCATCAGCGTGGTTGTCACGGGGATGTTCGTCGCCTCGGCGAATTTCTTGAGTTCCGCCGCCGCGCCGCTGCTGATGATGCCGCCGCCGCAGTAGATCACCGGGCGATCGGCTTTTTCGATGAGGCCGATGATCTCGTTGAGCGCAATGTCGTCGGCCTTCAGCTCCGGCTGAACATAGCCGCGCAGACCTTTCTTGATTTGTTCCAGGGTCGGCCAGACCGGTTGCGTCTTGGCCTGCTGGATGTTCTTCGGAATATCAATCACCACCGGGCCGGGGCGGCCGGATTGCGCGATGTAAAACGCTTCCTTCACGATGCGCGGAATGTCGTTGATGTCCGTGACCAGGTAGCTGTGCTTCACGATGGGCAGCGTGAGGCCGATCATGTCCGTCTCTTGAAACGCGCCGCGGCCGATCATCGCCTGGTTCACCTGGCCGGTGATGGCGACGAGCGGGGTGGAATCCATGTAAGCATCGGCGATGGCGGTGACGAGGTTGGTCGCGCCGGGCCCGCTGGTGGTGAGGCACACGCCGGCCTTGCCGGTGACGCGGGCGTAACCTTCGGCGGCGAAACTGCCGCCCTGCTCGTGGCGGGGGAGAATGGTGCGAATCTGCTTGGACTTGGTCAGCGCCTGATGGATTTCCATGCTCGCGCCGCCGGGATAGGCAAAAATGACTTCCACGCCTTCGCGCTCGAGGGCTTGGACGAGGATGTCGCGCCCGAACATGGCCGCGCCGACTTCGGCGCGCGGTTTGGCGGCGGATTTTGCAGGTTTCGCTTTGGCGGATTCAGTGGTTTTGCTCATTTTTCTTATTTTGTTGTGGCGGCGCGGCGCGGATAAACAAAAACCCACAGCCGTTGCCAGCCGTGGGTTCTTGTTAAAGCTTCGGTCAACAAGCACCAACGGCGTCGCTAACGACAACGACTACCAGAATGGCTACTTGTGAACTAATTTTCAACATTTGAAAAAGTCTAAAAGCATTAACCCTTGCCGTCAAGTCGGGATTGTGGGGGTGGGTGCGTGGATCGGTTGAGGATGGTCAGCATGAGCAGCCCGCCGCCGAGGCCAAAGGGCGCCATGAAGTAAAAATACCAGCCCCAATTTTGATCGAGCAGTTTGCCGAGAAAATATCCCGCCAGGCTGCCGCCGAAATACTGGAAGGAATCGATCAGCCCGGAGGCGAACCCGGCCATCCGGCGGCCGCCGATATCCATCGCCGCCGCGGTGCCCAGCAGCGAATGGGTGGAATTGGCGGTGAACGAGATTAAAACCAGAAAGATGACCGCCGCGTTTGCGGAGTGAAATTGCGCGGCCAGCAGAATGATTGCCGCCTCCACAAAATAGATGCCCGCGGCGACCGGCGCCCGGCGGCCTTGATACACGGTGTCCGAAAGATAACCGGAAATGAGCGAGCCGGTTGAGGCGACGAAGGGGATCAGAAAGCCGAGAAATTGGAATTGCTTTGAATTCAAATCCAGGTGATGGACTTCCTGCATGAACCGCGGGAACCACTGGTCCACGCTTTGTCGCACCGCGCCCGTGCAGGCGTAGGCCAGCGCCGTGACCCACAGCACCGGGTTGCCCGCCATTTTCCTCAGCACCTCGGCGAGCCGGGGTTTTTCGCCCGTATCGTTGTTTTCCCCCGCGAGCTCCGCCGAATGAAACCCGCATTCTTCCGGCGTTTGTTTCACGGTCAACGCCATGGCCAGCGCGGCGAGGCCGCAGACGGCCGCCGGGATCCAGAACAGCCAGCGCCAGTGCAGTGGCGGGATTTGCCACAGGCCGAGAAACGTGAAGCCGGCCAGGAGCGCCGGGCCGATTTTGAAGATGCCGAAGCGCCCCAGATTGATCATGAAGCCGAATATCCCCGCGAACCGTCCGCGCTCGCGCCGCGCGAACCACGCGGTATTGATCTTGATCATGCCGGGAGCGCCGAAGGCCTGCATATAGCCGTCCAGTCCGCGCACGACCACAAATAAACTCAGCAGGCTTAAAACCACTTCCCCGCCGAATAGATTGCAATGGGCGAACAATTTGGTGCTTTGGCCTGAACCGGTGCTGAGCTGTTCCGTGGTGATGGGCAGTAATGAAACCGCGCCAAAAAAAATGTTCATCACGATCGTCCCGCTCGCGCCGATTAACATGGCCTTTTTTCCGCCCAGCTTGTCCGTGAGCAGTCCGTTGAGAATCTGACCGAACGCGTAGGTCAGCAGCGCTGTGGTGATGATGGCGCCCATGTCCGCCCGGGAAAACCCAAACTCATCGCTGATGGATTTATTGGCGATGGAAAGATTATAGCGGCAGAGATAAAACGACGTGTAGAGCAGCCCCAGAAATCCCCAGTTAAGCCCGCGCCGGGCCCGAAAACCCGGCGGGTGCCGGGTGGCGGTCGCGGTGGCGGCAGGGGATGAGTTCATGGACAACGACAACCAGTCACCATCAGTGTTGCGGGACTACAACAAAAACCCTGGGGAGGGTCAAGTCTGGGGCTCGCCGGCTGCGGGGACTTCAAGCCGGGCCAAAGCCGGCTTGCCGTTTTTGTTCGATATCCGCGAGGTATTTGCGCGTGGCGGTGGGCAGGTCGTGCCAGATTTTCATCGCCACCCCCAGGCCGACGAGCGCGAACGGCAGCAGGAACAGCGGCCAGTAATGCCAGTTCCACGTCGTCAGGTAGCCGAGGCTGAATGACTGGATGCCGCTGCCGACATAGGTGCAGCCGTCCACGATGCCCGAACAGGTTGCCGCCGCCTTGCGGCCGCCGAAATCCGTCGCCGCCGTGCCGGCCATCAGCGATGTGATGCCGACGGAAGCCATGACGATCAGCACCGCCGCGTAACCGAGGATCAGCGGCGATGAGGTCAGGAACACCGCCATCACCAGCGTCATCAGAAAGATGAAGCCGCATAAGATTGCCGCCGGCGGCCCCCGCCGCGATTGGTAGAGATGGTCTGAGACCCAGCCGCCCGCGAAGCCGCCGATGATGCCGAAGACGCACAGCAGCAAGCCCCAGTGTTTCAGAAAAAATTCTGCCCCCGGCTGTTTCACCTCGGCGGCGAAGACGAAATACCATTGCGTGATGCCGTTGCGGAAAATCCCCGAAGTCAGGCCGATGACCGCAATCAGCAGCATGAGCGGATTGCCAAAAACCCGTTTAAGCAGGTCCAGCGCGGAGAGTTCGATGTGCATCTGGCCGGAGGACGCATCGTGCGTGTCGAAGGACGGAAAATCCGCCTCCTCCGGCGTGTCCTTGATGAGCCACCAGTCAATCAGCACCCAGATGACGAGGATGGCCGCGGGGATGAAAAAGACCGCCCAGACCGCATCCACCGGTTTCGTCTCCGAGGCGAACAGCGCCTTGAACAGATCATGCAGCGGGCCGGCCGGCGCGTTGACCTTGGTCATCTCCACGATGGCCTGGCCCCAGTCGAAGGCAAAATAGACGCCGATGGAAATCAGCGTGCCGAAGATCGCGCCGAAGACGCCGCGCTCGCGCACGTGGAACCAGTAGGATTTCACCTTGATGATGGAGACCGCGCCGTAGCTTTGGAAATACATGTTGACCGAATAGAAAAATGAAAACGTCACGACGAGGTTCAGCTTCAATTTTCCCATCACCGTCAGCCAGGTCAGCACCCCGAGCAGCACATTGGCCAGCGAGGAACCGATCGCGGCGATGAGGATGCCTTTCTTGCCGCCGATTTTATCGACGAGTGGGCCGTTGATCAAAAAGGCCGCCGCGTAAGTCACCGTGCCGGCGGCGAAAATGGTGCCGAGTTCCTGCTTGGTCATCAGGTCGCCCAGGGCGTTTTTGGCCACATTCAGGTTGTAGCGGCCCATGTAGAGGAACGCGTAGGTCATGCCCAGCGGAAACCAGTTGATGAACCGCCGCGTCATGAACCAGCGGCTGTGCTTCATCGGATTGTTGTAGAAATACAATCCGATGATCACCGCCATGCAAATGCCAACCAGAATCAAGTCCATGAGAACGCTGTGCGCCCCGGAAGGGAAACAGAGCCGTCGGCTCGGGTCAAAATCAAAACGTCACTGATTTGGTCAAATAAGAGTTGTTTGGCCATCCGCCAGCGTTGACACTTCAGCCAATCGGATGCGACTGGGTAACTACACATACCCTTTGTTTGCGGTAATCTTCGGGATTACGGTGGGCGAGTTTATTTTCGATTTGTCCACCCCGCTAGGCATGGCGGACTGGGTGGTTTATTTCATTCCGCTTTCGCTGACCATCTTTGTCGGCACCCGCTATTTTTCGTATCTGCTGGCGGGGCTGTTTTCCGTATTGCTGATTGTGGGATTTTATCTCTCGCCCCCGGGCGCGCAATTTGGCATTGCCTTGGCGGGGCGGCTGATTGGCATGGTCGGTTTTTGGGTGATGGCGTTGCTCGTTTCCCAGCGGAAGGCTTTGGAGACGACCCTCCGCCAAACCGAGCGGGCGCTTAAAACCATCAGTGAGTGCAATCAATTGCTGGTGCGGGCCACCAGCGAATCGGCCTTGCTGCATGAAGTCTGCCGGCTGATCGTGGAAACCGGCGGCTATCGGCTGGCGTGGGTTGGCTTCCGGGAAAATGATGCCGGTAAATCGGTGAGCATCGCCGCCTATGCCGGCTGCGATGAAGGGTATCTGGCCGGCTTGCAGGTCACCTGGGCGGACTGTGAGCGCGGTCGCGGGCCGGTGGGCACCGCGTTGCGCACGGGCCAAACGATGGTGATTAAAAATTTTCTGACGGACCCCCAAACCGTGCCCTGGCACAAGCAGGCCGCCGAACGGGGTTTTGCCTCGGTCATTTCCTTGCCGCTTTTGCTTAATGAAATAGTTTTTGGCGTTCTCTCCATTTATGCCAGCGAACCGGACGCGTTCAGCCCCGAGGAGTTTGCCTTGCTCAAGGAGCTGGCGGAGGATTTGAATTACGGCATCCAGGCCCAGCGCACCCGGCTGGACCATCAGCAGGCGGAGGAAGTCCTTAAAATCCGCGAGGAAATCTTTTCCACCATCGTCGGCCAGGCCCTGGACGCCATCGTGCTCATTGATGCCGACACGGCCCGCTTTGTTGAGTTCAATGCCTCCGCTCATGAGGGTTTGGGTTATACCCGCGAAGATTTTTTGGTTTTTGGCCCGGCCGATATCCAGGCCCAGTCCTCCCCGGAAATCGTCCGCCAGGACATCGCCCAGATCCGCCAGCACGGCAGTCTCTCTTTCGAGACCCGCCACCGTCACCGGAATGGCGAACTGCGCGATGTGCGCGTGAGCGCCCGGCTGATCAACCTGCGCGACCGTGATTACATCGCCGCTGTCTGGAGCGATATCACCGAAGCCAAGCGCGCCAATGAAAAAATCCGCGACCAGGCCGAGCTGCTCAATCTCGCTCACGACGCCATCTCCATTCGCGACCTGGACGACCGCATCCTCTATTGGAACCGCAGCGCTGAACGGATTTACGGTTGGACCGGCGCGGAGGCGGTTGGCCAGTTCAATCCCAAGCTGCTCAAGGTGGACGGCGATAAAAGCGCCCATGCCCGCCGGCAGTTGCTGGCCAATGGCTATTGGACGGGTGAATTCACCGCGCGCACCCGGGACGATCGCGAGGTGCTCGTGGAATCCGGTTGGACGCTGGTGCGCGATGAGGGCGGCCGGCCCAAGTCCATTCTGGACTTCAGCGTGGACATCACCGAACAGCGCAAATTGGAACAACAGGTTGCCCGCAACCAGCGGATTGAAAGCCTTGGCACCCTTTCCAGCGGCGTTGCCCATGACCTCAATAACATTTTGACCCCCATCATGGTTTCCATCGGCCTGCTCAAGGAGCAGGCTCACGACCCCATGATGGTGCGCCTCATCGCCAGTCTCGAATCCAGCACCCAGCGCGGCGCCCAGTTGGTGAAGCAGATTCTCACCTTTGGCCGGGGCGTGAAAGGCGAGCGCATTCCCATCAGCCTGCGCGAGGTGGCCCGCGAAGTTCAGCAGCTCGTTCAAGAAACGTTTCCCAAGTCCATCCAGATTGAAGTCAACCTGCCTGACAGCCTGAGTCTGGTCATCGGCGATCCCACGCAGATTCATCAGGTGCTGCTGAACCTGGCCATCAACGCCCGCGATGCGATGCCCGCCGGCGGCCAGCTCACCTTCACCTTCCAAAACACGGTGATTGACGTCGCCGACACCGCGCTCAATGCCGAAGTCCGGCCCGGCGCTTACGTTTTTATTCAGGTCACCGATACGGGCACGGGCATGTCCGCTCAAACCGTTGAGCGGATCTTTGACCCGTTCTTCACCACCAAACCGCCGGGGCAGGGCACCGGTTTGGGGTTGTCCACCTCGCTGGGCATCGTGAAAAGCCATGGCGGCTTCATCAATGTTTACAGCGAACCTAATCAGGGCAGCACGTTCAAAGTCTATCTCCCCGCCAAAGCCGCCGGCGAATCAACCGTGCCCGAATCCGCCAACCCGACCGCGGTGCCGCGCGGTGCCAACGAACTCATCCTGCTGGTGGACGATGAGGAGGCGATTTGCACCACCGTAAAAAAAATCCTCGAACGCTTCGGCTACCGCGTGATTACCGCCGCCAACGGGGCGGAAGCGGTTTCCCTCTATGCCGCCCGGCCCGCGGAAGTCGCCCTCGTCATCACCGACATGCACATGCCCATCATGGACGGCCCGGCGGCCATCGTCGCCCTGCAATCCATCAACCCGCGCGTCAAGATCATCGCCTCCAGCGGCCTCGCCGCCAACGGCGGCGTGGCCAAGGCGGCCAGTTCCGGTGTCCGCCATTTTGTTCCCAAACCGTATTCCGCCGAAAAGATGCTGCGCGCCATCCGCGACATATTGGACAACCACCACGACTAGGTCCCGGGTCTCTGAGCCACCTTTCCACTTGTTTTGGAAAGGCGCTCTGTTATTCAAATCGCGGTGAACAATTCATTTCGCATCGGTGTCCTCGGTTCCGGCAAAGGCTCCAACTTCGTGGCCATCGCCGACGCCGTGGCGGCCGGAAAAATTCCGGCGGAAATCGCCATCGTGTTGAGCGATGTCGAGACGGCGGGGATTCTGGCCCACGCGCGCGACCGGAAAATTCCCGCGCCGTTCATTCCGCCGGGAAAATTTCGCACGAAGCTGGACGAGGAGGCCGAGCGCGCCTTTGTCGCTGCGTTGCAAAATGCCGGGGTGGATTTGATCGTGCTGGCCGGTTTCATGCGCGTGTTGAAAGGCGATTTTCTCCGCGCGTTCGCGGGGCGCATCGTGAATATCCATCCGTCGCTGCTCCCGTGTTTTCCCGGTTTGGAGTCGTGGAAGCAGGCGCTCGACCACGGCGTGAAGGTAGCCGGTTGCACGGTGCATTTCGTGGATGCCGGCGTGGATGCCGGCGCGATCATCGGGCAGACCGCCGTGCCGGTGCTGGATCACGACACGCCGGAAAGTCTGCACCAGCGCATTCACGCGGCGGAACATGAGTTGTATCCGCGCTGCGTCGCGGCGCTGGCGCGCCGGGAGATTTCTGTGATCGGTCGGCGGGTGATCTGGCAGCAGTCATGAATATGAAACTATTTTTTGCCGGAACTGGATTGTGCCTCTTGCTGGCGGCGGGCTGCGGCACGGACAAAGAAGCCATTTATTTCGCCAGCGCGGCAAAAATGCCGGCGGCGATGGCGGAACCATCGCCGGTGCCCAGGGGGCTGTCCAAGGCGGACGAGGCGAAGATCGACATCATCGTCTTTAGCAATCTGTTGGCGCGCCATTTGTGGAAGGATGGCGATTGCACGGCGTTGTTCCTGCAGGCGGAGGATGCGGTGGTCGAGACGATGATTAAGCAGTTTCCCAATCACAATCCCCCGATCAAGCCGAGCATCCACATTGACCTGCGCTCAAACCAGTCGCCGCTCGACAAGGACACGGGCAAGCCGGTGATGATTCTCGGCGCGGATGTCAGCGACCCCAATGCCGATGGCACGGTGGATGTGGTTGGCCGCTGGTATGCGGGCGGCGCGGTGCAGGGCTTCAACAACTTCAAGCTGAAAAAGACCGGCGAAGACTGGCTGATTGTCAGTGGGCCATGACCAAATGCGGCGGAAGAAAGCCAAAAAAAAGGTCGCCATGCCCCGCCGAAGCCGGGCAAAATAAAATCATTCTGAAGCGTTAACATTTTTACATGAGCAAGAAATTGAAATTCGGTCTGCCCAAGGGCAGTTTGCAGGAAGCGGCCATCCAGAAACTGGCCAAGGCGGGCTACAACATCACCGTCAGCAGCCGTTCCTACGTCCCTTATGTGGATGACGAGGAGCTCGACATCCGCATGTTCCGCGCGCAGGAGATTTCGCGCTACGTCGAGCACGGCTATCTGGATTGCGGCATCACCGGCCACGACTGGGTGATGGAAAACGGCTCCAAGGTCCACGAAGTCGGCGAATTTCTGTTCAGCAAAGTCTCCCGCCGCGCCGCGCGTTGGGTGCTGTGCGTCCCGGAGAATTCCCCCATCAAGTCGGTGAAAGATTTGCAGGGCAAACGCATCGCCACCGAGGTCGTCAACCTGACCAAGCGCTACCTCAAGAAGCACGGCGTGAAGGCCGAGGTGGAATTCTCGTGGGGCGCCACCGAAACCAAGGCGCACGAATTGGTGGACGCCATTGTGGATGTCACCGAGACGGGTTCCTCGCTCCGCGCCAACAAGCTCCGCATCGTGGACGAGCTTCTCAGCTCGACGCCCCGGCTCATCGCCAACCTGGACGCGTGGAAGAATCCCTGGAAACGCCGGAAGATCGAGACGATGGCGTTGCTGCTCAAAGGCGCGCTGGATGCCGAAGCCCTGGTCGGCCTCAAGATGAATATCGCCGAGAAGAATCTCGCCAAGCTCCTGGCCGATCTGCCCGCGCTCCGCAATCCCACGATTGCCAATCTGAGCCTCAAGGGCTGGGTCGCGGTCGAGACGATTATCGATGAAAAAGTCGTGCGCGAACTGATTCCCCAGCTCAAGGCCGCCGGGGCGGAAGGCATCATCGAATATCCGCTGAACAAGGTGGTTTACTAAACCCGTAAAATTTGAGTGGCGTTTTGTGCGCCTCTTTGTTACATAATATCCACATCCAATTATGGGATCACTGAAAAAACGCCGTAAGGCAAAAATCAACAAACATAAACGGCGCAAGAAGCTGCGCTTGAATCGTCACAAGAAGCGCACCTGGCAGAAGTAATCTGTCAGCGCCATGTGATTTCACAGCCGTTCGCGGCGGTTGCCCGGCAGCCATCGCGAACGGTCTTTTTTTTGCCATGCCCTATCGCTATCAAAAACATTATTCGCGGGACGAGGCGGAAGCCCTGCTGCCCCAGCTCCGCGAATGGCTGACCGAACTCAACCGCCTGCGCGAGGAAGTGGATCGCTATGACAAGCGCCTGGGCGGCCTCAACACCGAGGGCCAGGACACCGGCGGCGAGACGGTGAACAACTGGATCCGCGCCCTTGCGGGCATGCAGCGGATTCTGGCGGAGTTCCAGCGCCGCGAAATCTTTCTCAAGGACTTGTCGCGCGGGCTCGTGGATTTCCCCGCCATCATCGGCGGCAAGGAGGTTTTTCTCTGCTGGGAATCCGACGAGGACAAGATCGAGTTCTGGCACGACCTCGAAACCGGTTTCGGCGGCCGCGAGCGGCTGTAATAACCACCGTTGAATTGTTAAACCGTTGAATCGTTGCCTGGGGCAACCATTCACCATGTAACGATTCAACCATTCAACGAATTTCCACCCGGCCCGTGTGCTGCGGGTTGCCGCGCCACAGCGGCCAGGAACTGCTGGCCGGCCCCGTGCTTTCCAGCCGCATCTGACCGGCAACATTCTTTAGCGGATGAATGACAAATAATTTCCGTCCATCCGTCACATAGATGTCCCCCCGCGGGCCGACGTTGGGCGAGCCGCTGATGCTGTAAGCTCCCGTATAAAAATCCCAGAGCATTTTCATGTCCGGGGTCACCGCCATGCCCCGCGCCCACGGAGTGGATAAAATCACCGACCCGTTCGCGAGCGCCGCGCCCGAGACGGGGATGGCCGGGGGCTGATTGTTAAAATGCCAGCGCACCTTGCCGCTGGGATCCAGGGAATATTGCTCCTGATTCACCGCCAGATAGAGATTCCCTTGCTCATCCAGGACCGGCGACGAACTCGTGTAGCCGCCCGTGTGCTGCTGCCAGCGCTTCGTGCCGTCGGGATTCAGGGCGTAACAGTTGCCGTCCGTCGAACTGAAGTAAATCGTGCCGTCCGCCGCAATCGCCGGCGAGGCCGTGATTTCCGCCCCCGTGGCAAACTGCCACTTCCGTTTGCCGTCCGGCGTGAGCGCGTAAAAGTTCTTGTCATGCGCGCCGAAATAGATCGTCCCATCCGCGCCGATGGCCGGCGAGGCATCCACGATGCCGCCCGTGGCAAACTTCCATTTCAGCTGGCCGTCGGGATTCAGCGCGTAGAATGTGGCGTCCCACGAGCCGAAATAAACCGTGCCGTCCGCCGCGATGGCCGGCGAGGAATCCACCCACGCGCCGGTGGGGAACGTCCATTTCAATTTCCCCGCCGGCGTGACCGCGTAACACTTGCGGTCGCGGGCGCCGAAGTAAATCGTCCCGTCCGCCGCCACCGCCGGGGAGGATTTGATTTCGCGGCCGGCCTTGAATTTCCATTTCAGCTTGCCCTCCGGCGTGAATGCGAGCAGCCAGCCATGAAACGTGCCTTCGTAGATCGTGCCATCCGGCGCGAGGGCGGGGGAACATTCCGTGCCGTAATCCGGCAGGACGAACTCCCACCGATTGGTCATCCCGACCTCTTGGGCGGCGGCGGCGAGGGCGAGCCCGCCCGACAGCATTAGCAGTAACCCGAATTTCATCGCCGCCAGTAAAACTTCAAAGCCCGCGGACTGCAAATGCAAACGGCAACCGCCGTGGTCGAAAACCCGGCTTTCACCTCAAGTCAATCCGCTGGGGTGACCCTCGGTAAAGAGTGGCCCATCGCTAGGCGGGCTGGTGGGTCAAGTTGCGCGGCGACTGGACCTGACCGCGCAGCGGTCACTTTGTGGTTTGAATGTTCACCTGATAAGCGCCTCCCTCGCCTGACGCTGCGCTCGGCATCGGTCACGGTCGCAGCGCGACCCTGGCCACCAGACCGGAGGCTGCGTTCGAAGTTGCGCCCTGGTGGCCCTCCGTAAGGAGGGCGGACCGGAAGGACGGGCAGTGCGCCCTGATGCCCGTCCGGAAGGACCGTGCGCCAGCACCTAGCCCCGCTTCATCCGCGGCGCGAGCGCACCCTGGGGGCGATC
>CAIXPZ010000012.1 GCA_903921455.1 uncultured Verrucomicrobia subdivision 3 bacterium
AACGGGTTCACCTTCAAACGCCATGCTGTCGGCCACCTGTTGGGGAATGGCCTGCCAGCGCAACTGTTGTTGCGTGCGGGCTGACAATAATTGCCAGCGTTGAATGGCTTCGACGTAACCCATGCAGGGAAAATAACCGCCACCGCCGGTTTATCAAACACAATTCATGCCGGTTCCGGCAAATTCACACGTCTCCACGGAATTTCGCATGGTGATAAACTTCACGTTGGGTTCACATGGTTCACTTCAACCAACAACCAAAGGAGATTCATTATGGCAGTTCAATGTGCTTCATTTCAACTCGGCCGCGTGGTCATCACGCCCAATGCACTCGGCCAACTCACACCCGCCGACATCCAGCTTGGACTACAACGTCATCAATCGGGAGACTGGGGTGATCTCGGTGAAGAGGACTGGAAGGAAAATGACAATGCGCTTCGCACCGGATTGCGCGTGTTGTCCAGCTATCGCAGCAGCAGCGGCGGGACCTTCTGGATTATCACGGAGCGGGACCGGTCGGCGACCACGTTGCTCATGCCCGACGATTATTGATCAGCAACACAAGGGCGATCCCAGCGGGTCGCCTTTTTTATTTGCCAGTCCTGGCAAATCCACACGTCTGCCTTCAATCCGCCCGCAGTTCTAGACTTCATGTTGGGCTCACTGGGTTCTTCACAAAACAATAACCAACAAAAAGGAAAAACATGAATAGTGAAACATCCGAACGCGTCGCGTTGTATTACCGCGAAGGCTCATCCGACAAAGGATATCAAGCTGCGATTGAACCGGCCGGCAGCCAGTTCGTCGTCAACTTCGCCTACGGGCGGCGCGGCACGACCTTGACCACTGGGACAAAAACATCTTCGCCGGTGGATTATGCCGCCGCGAAGAAAATCTATGTCAAACTGGTTGGCGAAAAGAAAGCCAAGGGTTACACCGAAGGCGAGAATGGCACGCCGTATCAGCACACCGACAAACAGGCGTCCGGCATCTTGCCCCAACTGCTGAATCCCATCGAGGAAGCCGAAGTGGAGTTGCTGCTTCGCGATGACAATTATTGCGCGCAGGAAAAGTTCGACGGCCGACATCTGCTGGTTCGCAAACAGGACGATGACCTCGAAGGCATCAACAAGAAAGGCTTCATCGTCGGCCTGCCGCAGACGGTGGTAACTGATCTCCGCCATCTGCGCGGCAGCTTCACCCCGGATGGCGAGTCCATCGGCGACAATTATCACGCCTTCGATCTGCTCGAACACAACGGCGACAACTTGCGGCCGCTGCCGTATCGGATCCGGCTCGTGCGGTTGGTGAACCTGATTCTGTCCAGTTCACCGCTCCCGCATCTCCGACTGGTCGAGACCGCGTTCACGACCTTGCAGAAGACCGAACTGTGGGAGCGGTTGCGGCAGGAAAACCGCGAGGGCATCGTATTCAAAAGACTTGATGCGTGCTATACGCCGGGCAAACCCAACAGCGGCGGGCCGCAGTTGAAGTTCAAGTTCGTCGCCACGGTGTCGGCGGTGGTTGCCAAGATCAACGTCCAGCGCAGCGTGGAGCTCAGTCTGTTCAATGGACGGAGTTTGGTATCCTGTGGGAATGTCACCATCCCAGCCAATCACGAAATCCCCACGGTTGGCACTGTAATCGAGGCTTGTTATCTCTACGCCGCAAAAGACAGCGGCGTGCTGTATCAGCCGGTCTATCTCGGCCCGCGTGATGACGTTGACCCCGGCGAATGCCTGGTGTCACAACTGAAATTCAAGGCAGAGTAAGCGTCAAATCAGCCGGTCATGCCCAAGCGCATGATCGGTTTTTATTTGCCGGTTCTGGCAAGTCCACACGTCTCCACCGAAACGGCGCGAGGTCATACGCTTCACCATGGAACCACAGGGTTCATTCACAAACAAAAACAACCTAGGAGTAAATTATGAATAACAAATCGTATGACCGCATCACCGACGCATCGTGTCCCTGCTGACGCAGGGGACGGTGCCCTGGCACAAACCGTGGCACGTCCAGACCGGACTGCCGCGCAACCT
>CAIXPZ010000013.1 GCA_903921455.1 uncultured Verrucomicrobia subdivision 3 bacterium
ACGCACGACCAGTTGCAGACCCTCGCCGGCTTGGACAAAGTCATCTACGTCGCCGTCGGCTACCAGAGCGACGACCGCCGCCATCCCCAGCCGCCGGCCCCGCGTCCGGGCCCCCATTCCAAATACGCCATCACCCAGGCCGTCCTCCAGCAATCACTCGCCGGCACCTGCATCCTCGGCGCCACCCTCGCCTACGACCTCCTGCACCCGCCCAAAAGACAAGATTACAAATCCTGACCCGCGCCGCCATCGGCTTTGGTTCCAAATCGGCAATCGGTAATCGGCAATATCCCGTGCTTGCCCCGCCATTAGCCCGCAAAAATATCTTTTGGCTGGGACCGCCTTTGGCTTATTCTCCATCGCAGGATTTCTGGCGATAAACCCTAAATCTGATCTCAAAACCCTGGACGACCTGCTGGCTGCGGCGGCGGCATTTGCCGAATCTTACCTGCAGGAAAATAGCCGCCTGCCCGTTGCTTTCTTTCTTGCCGGCCCCGATGGCGCGCTTTTTTATTACACCCACGATCACAAAACTGATGCCAAACTGGCTAAATTCCAGCGCGATGCCCGTCTCCTGACGTTGGCGCACGCGCCTACCGCCGCCGTCATGGCCTTCCCCGGCGGTTATCAGGAGAATAGCCCGGACGGGGATCTGGCCGCTCCGGTCCCGGAAGAATGTTTCTTGTTGATGGGCCAGGACCGGCAGGGACATAAAGCCAAGGCCGTGACAATTATCCGAAGTGACAACGGCAAGTTCTTCGCCCTGGGTAGAACCAGCGACCTTATCGTGGATCCGAAAGGACCGACGGGCATGCAGATTTTGCCGGAACCCGATCCCGACGCCGAGGCGCGCCAGTGGGCCAAAGGCGAACTGCAAACCGAAGGCATCAAAACCATCCCGCTGGTCCGCGGGCAATAAAGTCCGCCGCCACCGGCCGGCTTTCTGCCTTCTTCCTTCTCCCATCTGCCGCCGTTCCGATTTTCCGCTTTCCGCTTTCCGCTTTCGTTTGTTACCGTCTCCGCCATGCCGTCTCTGGAATTCAAAGGTAAATCGTTCATCTACACGCATCACCTCGGCGTGCCCTATCGCGAATTGAACGTGGTGCCGGAGAAAAGCTCGCCCGCGCCCGGCAAACAGCCGGATCTCGACGACAATCTCATCCTTCACGGCGACAATCTCGAAGCCCTCAAGGCCCTGCTCCCGCGCTACGCCGGCAAGGTGGACTGCATCTACATTGACCCGCCCTACAACACCGGCACTGAAGGCTGGTGCTACAACGACGCCGTCAACGCCCCGCTCATGCGCGAGTGGCTAAAAAAATCCGGCAACCCCGTCGAGCGCGACGACCTCCAGCGCCACGACAAATGGCTCTGCATGATGTGGCCACGTATCCATCTCCTGAAAGAGCTGCTCGCTGAAGACGGTGCCATCTTCATTTCCATTGACGACAATGAACTCCACCGGCTGCGCGCCATGATGGATGAAATTTTCGGGGAGGAAAATTTTGTGACCAATATCGTTTGGCACAAGATGGACAGCCCAAAGAACACGGCGATACAGTTCAGCGAAGACCATGATCACATTGTCGTTTACGCGAAGCACGCCGATGAATGGTTTCCCAATCTATTGGAGCGCAGCGAAGAAATGTTGGCCCGTTATACAAATCCCGATAACGACCCTCGCGGACCATGGCTCTTAAGCGACCTAGCTGCTCGGAACGAGTATCGGTTGGGCCTTTACGAGATTAAACTGCCTTCTGGAAAAGTGATACAAGGCCCACCGGCTGGCAGCTATTGGCGTGTCAGTAGAGAGAAATTCGATGAATTAGACCGCGATAAACGCATTTGGTGGGGAAAAGGTGATGTGAGGCCAGGGATAAAGCGCTTTCTAACCGACGTTCGAGATGGCGTCGTTCCACAGACAATCTGGCATTGGCAGGAAGTGGGCAGCACGCGGAATGCGAAACAAGAACTTTCCTCGCTCCTAGCCAAACAGCACAGCGAGGAAATTTTCATTACCCCGAAACCAGTCGCGTTAATTCGACGGATTCTCGACATCGCTTCAAAGAAGGACTCCATCATCCTCGACTCATTCGCCGGAAGTGGGACGACCGCACACGCGGTTCTGGCGCTCAATGCAAAAGACGGTGGAAACCGCCGCTTCATATTGTGCGAGACAGAAAGTTACGCCGACACACTCACCGCCGAGCGCGTCCGGCGAGTCATCCACGGCTATGACTACACCGGCACTCAGGAAACCGAACTGCACCCGCCGGAAAAAATCACCTGGACCACCTTCGGCAAGGACAAGGCGCGCAATGAAATCCTCGAACGCATCGAAGGCATCGAGAATCTGGAGCGCGCCAACTACGACAAGATCGAAAAGAAAATTGTGGATGGGGTGCTGACCATCGTCGGCCAGAAACAGATTGCCAAAAAAATGCCCGGACTCGGCGGCTCGTTTGCCTATGTCGAACTTGGCGAGCCCATGGATCTTGCCCGTCTGCTGGCCGAAAAGCCCGGCACGCTGCCCAATTTTGCCTCGTTGTCCCGCTATCTATTTTTCACCGCCACCGGCCACACACTGCCCGCCACCGCCGTGCCGTCGGAAAAGAAATCCCCCGCGAAAGCCAAGGGCAAAACCAAATCCAAAGCTGCCCCGGAGCCATTACCAGCCGATGGCCCAGTTTTGATCGGCGAGACGGCGGTGTGGCGCATCTACCTGCATTACCGGCCAGACGAAGCCTGGCTGCGCAGTCCCGCCGCTGCCTTCACTCGCACCCACGCCGAGGCGCTCGATGCGGCGCGGCAAAAGGAAGCGCCCGGGAAATCCGTGCTCGTCTTCGCCGCCGCCAAATACATTTCGCACCGATCCCTGCGGGAGCTGCGCGTGGATTTCGCCCAATTGCCCTACGCCCTCCATCGCGTCCAGTCCGAATGACCACCCACCATTCAACCGGCTCCCGCGTGTGCGCGCCAGCGTCCTGGAGTGCGGTGACACGTCACCGCTTTTGCCCGGCGCGACATGTCGCGCTTGTTTGTTTTTCGCCCGTGACCATTTCCGGAACGCCAACGGCGTTCCATCATTCAGCCCGGGGTTGGTGCCCTGCGCCTTACCTGGGAAATGCGCCCCACCCATGCCCCAACCCTGAACGGGTTGCATCCACCCGCCGCGCATGAAACGCCTCGAATATCAGGAGCAGACCGTCGAGCGCTTCACGGGCTACCTCGAAACCCTTGTGGCCAAGCGCGACGCGGCGGAACGTTTCGCCGCTCTGGCCATTCAGAATGGCATGGAACCGCCGGTCGTGGATTGGTGCGGCCAGTCTTGGGAATCGCTCAAAGCCGCCGGTGTGCTGCCCAAGGCCAAGGATGCCAGCGGCAATCTGTTCGTTCCGCCGTGGCTGCACCGGTCGGATGGTATCGGCCGGCCCGTGCCGAATGTCTGCCTGCGACTGCCCACCGGTGCCGGCAAAACGTATCTCGCCACGCGCGGCATCGAGCAGCTTCAGCGCCTTTATTATCGCCGCACCCATGGCCTCGTCCTCTGGATCGTGCCCAGCGATGCCATTTATTCCCAGACGTGGAAGACGCTCGCCAACCGCGAGCATCCCTATCGCATGACGCTGGAGCGCGCCAGCGGCGGACGCGTCAAATTGCTCCGGCGCGGCGATGCCTTCACCAAGGCCGATGTCGAAAATTATCTGTGCGTGTTCGTCATGATGATGGCGGCGGCGGCGCGCCAGGACACGGATGTCTTGAAAATGTTTCAGGACACCGGCCGTTATCCCGGCTTTTTCCCGGCGGAAGATGATTTTGAAGCGCAGCGCGAGCTGTTGAAACTGGTGCCCAATCTGGGCACGCTCGACCTCGCCGAAGGGGCCTGGGGCGGCGGGCCCACCATCAAACAGAGTCTCGGCAACGTGCTGTGCCTCGCCCGTCCCACGGTGATTCTCGACGAAGGCCACACCGCGTTTTCGCCCATCCGCCGCGCCACGCTGGCCAAATTCAATCCCAGTTTCATCCTTGAACTGTCCGCCACGCCCAACCGCGCCAAGGAGCAGCAGAGCAACGTGCTGCACAGCGTCACCGGCATGGCGCTGAAAAAAGAGGAGATGGTGAAGCTGCCGTTGAACCTGCACAACGCCGGTCAGGGCGACTGGAAAGACACCCTCATCGCCGCGCACGCCAAACTCGCGGAATTGCAGAAACTCGCCGACCGCGAGCGAGACGAGACCCAGCGCTATGTCCGGCCCATCCTGCTCATCCGCGTCGAACGCACCGGCAAAGACCAGGTCGAAGCCGGCAAGGTTCACGCCGACCATGTGCGGAAGTTTCTGCACGAGCGTCTCGGCGCAAAAGAGGGCGAAGTCGCCGAAAAAAGCAGTGCCGAGGATGAATTGTCGGTGCATGACCTGATGGATGAAACGTGCCCGATCCGTTTCATCATCACCAAGGCGGCCTTGCAGGAAGGTTGGGATTGCCCCTTTGCCTATGTGCTGGCCGTGCTGGATGAAACCACTGCCGACACCGCCTTGACGCAAATGGTCGGACGCATTCTGCGCCAGCCGAACGCCGAATGGTTTCCGGCCGGGCGTGCCGCGTTGAATGAGAGCCATGTCTTCGTTCACCGGCAAAATGTCGCCGACGCCGTCGCCCGCGTCCGCGAGGGTCTCGCCAGTGAAGGCATGGGCGATCTCGGCGAACTCGTGCGCGCCGCCGGCAGCAGTGCGACGGATGCAAAAATCGCCTCCGTCGAAGTCGCGCGCCGGGCGCAATTCCGCCGCCGGATTTTCCTGCCCCGCATCCTCGCCCGTGAAGGGAATGAATGGCGCTTGTTCGATTACGAGAGCGACCTGTTTCCCGCCGTGCCGTGGGATGCGTTGTCTTGGACCAAGGCCGCGACGTTTTCGCCCGACGATGCCTCCGCGCTGGCCCACACCCGCGTCGCCGTGGATGTGGATCAGCTCGGCCCCGACCCCCGGAAACCACTCGGCGCGGAAGAATCCGGCGACAAGCCGGAGCTGGATTTCCCGGCGCTGGTCCGATTGCTGGCGGATGTCATACCCAGTCCGTGGCAGGCCGCGCGCATCCTGCGTGAGGCGCTCGCCGCGTTGCGTGCCCGTGGTATA
Source organism: uncultured Verrucomicrobia subdivision 3 bacterium (assembly GCA_903921455.1). The sequence continues at coordinate 5,133 of CAIXPZ010000013.1, forward strand.
ACCGAAGACCAACTGCTTGCCAGCCGTTACCGGCTGATCGAGACCATGCGCGCCGATTTGCTGGCGGAAATCCATGTCCATACCGAGCGGGTCTTTTGCGAGCTGCTCGCCAGCGGCGGCCTCTCCTTCCGGCTCGAAGGCAAAGGCCTGAGTTGGGAACTGGTGGAAAAACTGGCCTTCGAAGTATCCATCCCGCCGGATTGTCAGATCACCCACAAGAGCAACGGCCAGCCGGTGGAAAAATCAATTTTTGAGCAAATCTGGAGCCGTCATTTCAACGGGCTGGAAAAAGACGTGGCGCTCTACATTGACGATGTCAAAGCCGTCCGCTGGTGGCACCGCATCGCCGTTCAGGCCGACTGGTATCTCGACGGCTGGAAAAAGAAGCGCGTCTTCCCTGATTTCCTTGTCGCCTTGGAAGAAGCCAAAGGCCAACCCACGCGGCTCGTCGTGGTCGAAACGAAAGGCCTGCACCTGCAAAACGACGACACCGAATACAAACGGAAGTTGTTTGAGGTGCTGGAAAAGCACAGTGGCAGCGGCGTGCCCGTCGGCGAACTCACGCTCGATGCCCAGCCCGGCCCCATGCGCTTCCGGCTGGTGTTGGATGGTGATTGGAAATCCCAGGTGGATGCGGCGCTGAAAAACTGAACCCATGGCTGATCCTCAAAACGATGAAATCAAAGTCACCGTGGATGGCGGCCAGTTTTACACCTTCGCCCGCGCCATGAAGCGCGCCTATACCCCCAGTCGCTTGGGTGAGGTGATTCTAGCCGTGCGTGGGGAAAGATTGATCATTGAAACCATGCGGGGCGGCAGTCTGTTGGCTTGCACCCCGGCCCCGCCCGTCACCGCCCGGATTCTTGGTGGCAATTTTCTAAACCTGGTTCATCTGGCTTCCGACGCCCAAGCCACCGGCCCCTTGACCATTGTCTTCCGTCCCACCCTCGGCGAAATCGGCCTGCCCCACATCGGCACCAAAGCCAAATTTGACCAGCCGGCATAACCATGAATATGCCGCGCATCAATTATCGGAAGCTGGCCTTTGCAACGTATCCACCGCTCTGCGCCCATTGCGGCTTTGGCATCAAAGACGTGTTGGAAGTGGCGCACATAGATTGCAACCGCGCCAACAATGCCGCGGCCAATCTCATCATCCTGTGTCCCAACTGCCACAAGATGCATGACCTGGATTTGATTTCCACCGAAACCATCATCCACATGCGCGACCGGCCCAAAGTGGTCGTGTGGGCGAAGCGGATGAAGGATGCCGGCCGCAAAGCCGCCGTGAGCCGCGCCCTGACCTTGAAAAAACGGAAATGGCGGCAGGCTGGAATCAAAGCCGCGCAAACCCGCGCCAGAAACAAAGAGCCACTGCACTAAAGCCCCACCAGCTCAGCCACCAGATCGGCACGCAGATCATCATACGCCGCCGCAGTAACGGCTCCCAATAACAGCACTCGTTAAGCCTGGTTTATCTCAAGCTGCTCGCATTGCCGAAGGGAACCGGCCGCCGATCAGGAACGAGCGTCTTTTCCACCCTGTTTGTCTGCACGATCACAAAGTCCGCGTTGGTGACCTCCAGCGGCTTTCTTAGAATATATTCGGCTTTATTGACGCGCAATTGACGAATGGTTTTAGTGGGTTCAAATAATTCAACCGACGCCGCTGGGCCAGAACTACCGCCAGTTTTAGGCATCCAATAGACCCAATAAACCGGAACAAAATGATTACCATTTTTGCCTTCTGGCGTAAAAGCGTCAATGTGAACCTCGCAATCGCGGTTCAAGGCATTGACATCCATAGAAACGGCAGCCAGTAATTGTGTGGCTAATTGGTAAACTGCGTTTGTATCCATGCGGTTTATCGGCCAAAGATAATCTTTTCGCAACTGCTCATATCCGGTTTTTACCCCGGCACGCTCCAGATATGAAAACTTGCTGCCAACGGAAACATAGTAGGTGTAATTGCTCGTGGTGATATTCCCGAATGTCCCCATGCGTTGAGCCATTCGCGGCGGGGAAATGTAGGCGGCCACCAAATTGCTCTCCGTGATGGGCAGGGTTTCAGTCAGGCATAATTCCTGGGCAACTTTGTTGGCTTCTTGGACCACCAAGCGAAGAACCTCTTTCTGGTAGGCGGGAGTAGTAAAAGTTAAAGCTTGTAATCGCCGCATGGAATTTATTTTAGCTCTCTCATCGAAACCCGGGGAATTTGTGTTGAGCTGTGCGTGAGCGCACAAGGTCAAGGCTAAAAGGAAAATAAATAAAACAGGCATGATTTAATGTAGTAAGTGATGTTCAGGGGGGCCCAATCAGTGTTTTAACGCGATTGTTGCATGCGGGTTCCAGAGGACGTGGTCGTTTTAGTATTCCCATCGGGTTGTGTGACGTGGAAATCCGAGACAAAAGAATCATTTGTGTATTTGTTACCGTAGTCGTCTATCAAATCCCAATGCTCCTCAATGATGCCATTTACTGTGCGTCCGGTAATTGTTTTAACATGTGCACCAGCTGGGGTTTTTAATTCAATGCTGTAAGTAAGATTTGTTTTAGCTACTTTGGCATAGAGCAACGCACCATTGGAATCAAAGCTGGAGTTAAAGGAATCGAATTGCGATAGACTGTCAGAATGAAAAGTCAAAATAGGCCCACTGGCGACAAGCGGCGGACGGTCCATGGGACACAACCATAACTCTGCGTGGATGCGATGCGTGCCAGGGGGAGCAAACGTTGTATTCCATGAAATGAGGAAATTTCCATTGGTTGCTCGATCATAGGATTGATACGAATAAATCTCACCATCCACAAACAGATGGATTTTGCCACCCTTTTCTAAAAGGTCGTATTTTTTGAATAAGTCGAATGAGATTGGCATCTCGTAGGTTACAACGCCAGGTTCGTCACCAGTGATTACCGGTTTTAGAATCAGTGCGTTTGTGCCGGCACCAGTGTCAGTCGCGAGTCTTTCCAACCACTGGTCAATTGTCTGGTCCAGATAGGTGGCATGGTAGCTACGATCCTTAACATAAGCTGCCACATTCCAGAAGACGGCAATCGCAAATGCCACGCCAATCACTAGTAAGACTTTTGTTTTCATTCTTTATTTCTTGTAGTAAGATGATTGGTCGTATCCAGGCTGAAAACCGGTTCTCGTTAATCCGGCGTAGCCGTATATCACCAGCCGGGGGTCTTTAGGCCCGTGTATTTTTCGTTCGGAAAATGTATAATGCTGGTAAGACGGTCCAAAATTCCAGGGAAGATAGTATCCACTAAATGGATCAGATGGATAATACTGCGAGGCGTAATAGATGCAGTCGTTCAATGGCATTCCACTTTGCCACGCGCAGAAAAAAACATTTATTGCATTATACATGTCAGACTTGTCGTCAGGAAGCAACTGTTCCCCATCCCATCCGACAAATGCTTGCGCCCTTTCAGGCCAGTTGGCGAGTTGCGCGCTGGTAAGTTGGTCATCTATCCCAAAACAATGTGCCCAATCCATATCATCCGAAGTGTCGCAAGCATCCAGAAAAACAAAGCGATAAGCCCAACCGCGCAGCCATTTTCCCTTGTTACGGTGAAAGGCAAAATTATTGTTTCCGGTGGCATTAGCCACCTGCTGTTGCGCAATAGAGACAGCGACGTTATCGCCGATTACCGCCGAAGATCCGTGGCCAAAGAAAAAAAAGTTTCTGGTTGGGTCTTGTAAAACTGGAATCTGGAAATTGCCATTCGATAAATTTGTTAATAAAAGATTAGCTGCGCTTTGGTCTGAAAGCACACCCGGAACACCTTGGGGGTTTGAATTGCCAGTCCAATCATTAAAACTGGAAGAATATCGGTGATCGTAACAGAAGTTCACATTGCATGGCATCAATAATTGGTCAACTATCAAATTCTGAACCCAGAACCGCAGGCTGTTGGCCTTTTCGTAAGCGTTATTCCAAGCATAAGCGACTGTAAACTCCCCCTCTTCTGGAATGTTTTCCTGCACTACTTTGTTCAAATTGAGCGTGTGCGTATATGAGCCAATATTGAGCAACGTGATGTTAAAGACGGCATTGACTGAACCATTTGTAACAGGATTCTCGTCATCATCGGTCAAATTCCATGCCGCACTAATTTCACCGCTTGACGTATTTCCCGTGAAAGTTTTTATGTGGTTTCCGTTTGTTGTTTGTATCTCGATTGTAAAACTGGCGTCAGGGCAAGTGGGTGTTTTTGCATATAGGGTGGCACCATGAGAGTCGTCATATACAGAGTAAAATGGATCAAATTGCAAACCGTTGTCTACAGTTAGAGCAGAGAATTGTCCACTTGCTTTTGCTATAGTCGGGTCAAGTGTATTAAGAACCAATTGAGGTTGAATGGTATGATAGCCTGGTGGATTGAAAGTTGTATTCCAGGTCAATCTAGATTGTCCGTTGGTGTTTGGATCGCATTCGACAAATGATACCGGATTTCCATCTACCAGGAGGTTAAGTTTTCCGATGTTGGTTGCCAAAGCAAAATTGACTGGTATTTCAAAAGTGGCGATGTCCGGTTCCTCGCCGGTGGTCACTTTACGTAGTGTTAACGGATTGCTGGTATCTAGCGGGTTTAGCCCCAAGGCTTTTTTAATGCGCCCAACCAATCCGTTGCCGCTCAAGTCCACATCGTCATAAGCCACATTATAGGTGTCGTTCGTCACGCCGTCCGTCATGGCGTTGTTCAAATCCGTGCCGTGTTCCACTTCGACATAATCCGGAACACCGTCACCGTCGCTGTCCATCGGCAGCGAGTTCGTCTCCGCAACGTAATGCAAGCCGATGTTGACCGGCTGTCCGCTGACATCCTTGGTCTGATTCACCATCGTCGTGTATTGCGTCAGCCCGGCATCATCCGCGGTCCGACTGCCCGCCTGATACAACGGCGTCACCGAGGACAAATAATATTCTCCTAATGGCCCGTTCGCATAGGGCGGCGCATTATTCAAAATCTGGTCATTTGCCGCATCCATGCCGCCATCGTCATTGTTTACTGCCAGTCCGGTGGTCTGGCCCGGATCGAGTTCGACGGCCCTCAGCGGCCAGTAGCAGTTGTGGTCATGATCCAGCGGCGGCACATTGGGCGAATAATACTGAAAGGCCACCTTGTCAAATAAGTTGTCGTTAATTTGCCAGTTTCCCTCCAGTGTTTCGCGGGATTGCACCACCAGCCGTGAACCCCGGAATAAATTGTTTCGGACCACAAACCTAAAATCTGTGTTGGTTGGCCAGCCTTGGTTCCAATAGAAATTGGGATTCAGGACGACGTTGACTTGCTCAAACAGGTTGTTGTCCCATGTCACCGATCCGGGCGGATACGGAGCGTTGTAAAACCACGGGTCGCCCACCACGATTTGTCCACCGTGCACCTGGCAATCCCGCATTTGCCAGTCCAGAGAACTGTTGCCCGTCCAACCAAAACCCTCGCCACCATTTAGTTCCTCATACGTGCCCGACCACATCTGATAATCCTCCGCTGGGAGATAAAAATTTGAGAACCGGAAATTCATGATCGGCACTCCGGTCATATCGCTGGCATTGTCCGCCATAAAAGCCACCATCCGGTAATCAATTCCCCTGTTGTCCCATATTTCCGTGCGCGGATATATAAACGGCCCCTCTTGAACTTGTTGCGCCGACACATAAGAGATGGGGTTGGCCGCTGTGCCCTGGCTCACCAAGGAGGATCCGGCGGTGAGATAAAATCCAACCAGGTTCCAATAGGGGCTGCTGTCGGCTTGTGTCATATAATCGTTCCGCAATCCGATCGCCGTCCCCGGCCCGACCGTGACGCTGCCCCCGCTAATTGTTAATCCGGCTACCGTGTAATCAAGCGCATCATAATAATAGCCGAGGTCCGGCGCGCCGTTGGTGTAACGGGGGACTTGGGGATATAGCATCAGTTGGCCTTTCACCGTCAGGAAGGCCGCAACGTCTATCGGAACACCTGTGGTTTTTCTGTGAAACTCCTCCAGCAAACGCGGGCTGACATTGACGGTCCCTGCCTGGCGCAGGGAGCTATTGGAGGCCAGATAATAATTGGCGCCAACATTGGTTTGGAAATTGGCCGGGTCCGGCGCGCTCGCGCAGTTTGGTGCCGAATACGACAGGGCGGTGCCGATCTGGCCGAGAAGGATGCTGTTTGTCAGACCGACGCGAACGGGCGCAGTCCCTGAAATCCAGACATTGGAAACCGCCGCCGTGACGTGCTCCATCTCAATGGCAAATGTGTTCGTGGATGCCCAAACTGCCGACTGGCAGCCGACCAGCAGGACGTTGTGAAAGCTGTCAACCCCGCCAAAGTCATTGATAACGCCGGACCCGCATTGGTAAAACTGGCAGTTCCAAATGTCCAGTCTGGCCTGCGTTGGCGTGCTGACCGCCATGTCCGCATACCGGAAGCGCAGGTTGTTGATGGCGACATTCCCCGCCTCCGTCAAATCCAGAAACGGCACGCCCGTGAACACCGGCGACACCGCCGTGTAGCCCTCAATCAGGCCATAAGTATTGTCTTCAATGGATGTCAAAATGGCCGGATCATACATTTTGCCCGTGCAATCAAGCGTCCCTAAAATCTGCAGGCTGGGATATAGCTGCGCAGTATCAAACTTGATTACCGCGCCGCCTTCAATGGTGGTCTTGCCATGCAGTTGCACTTGCGAGCCGATGTTATAGGTGACACCGCGCTTGAAGATGTAATCCTGCCGCTGGCCCAAAACATACATCAAACTTTTGATGCCGGTCCCGGCCTCCACGGTCAATTGGGCGGCAGCCGTCACAAACGCATCTGTTCCATCGGAGAGGATCACCGCATAGTTGCCCGCATCGCCCGGCTGAACATTGTAGATGGTATAGGTGTTGTTGGTCGCTCCCGGTATGGGGATGCCGTTAAACGTCCATTGATATGCCAGGTTGGTGATTCCGCCGGTTTCCACCCTGAACGTCACGGAGTCTCCTTGCAGAACATCCTGACTTAACGGTGGAGACGTTACGTAAAAGGGAAAAGAAATGGAAGTCCGCGCCCGCACAAAGAGGTTTTGCCGTTGGTTCATCGGTAATTGCACCGGGGTGACTGAACCCACCGCGCCGGTCACCACCAGCTCGGTCACCCAAACCGGGGCCAGCAGATTGGATTTAACGAGTATGTCATAGCTCTGCCCCTCAGTGGTATTCATCACCTCGACCGAGAAATAATCTGGCGTGGTCAAGCTGTTTGAGGACACCTGAATCCACAGGCTGTTTGTATCGAAAGAGTAGCCAAAAGATCTGTTGGTAAAACCACCACCTTCATCTTCATCCCCAAAGTCTGGTAAATTCATGCCCATCGCCCGGGCCAGCAACTTCATATTCTGAATTTCTTCCACCCCTTGCAGCCAGTCCACCAGCTTAACCACGGATTCCACCTGTGCCGCCAACGCTGCTTCAATCGTGGTCGGCGTTTCCGTGTTCGTCGCCACCATCCCGCCGGTGGAATCAACCAGAAATTGTCGCTCGGCAATTTGGTAAACAGGCAGATTGGTGTCTTGCGGCTGGCAGGGCCAGGGCGCGGAGATGCCATCCGGCTGCATCACCCAGAACGTGCCGCCATCATTGATATCCAAAGGGTCCGCCAATCCTAATCCTTTGGATTCTGCGGTGACTTGAACGATTGAATCCGGCGGTGCCGGCGGAGTAGTTTGCGCTGATCCGGTTCCTAGCAAGCACGCAGCCAGACCGATGATGATTGAAGCGAAGACACCCAGACCCGATTTATTCAGCCATGTTTTCATTGAGACCCTTTCCTTTGGAGGTTTCAATTTGTGTAACACAGCCTTATCAACAGTCAATTATAATTTCTTTCAGCTAATAGTTATAATCCAGACTAACCGTTCATTTTGGTTCACTAATGGAAAACCTTCGTCGCGTGGCATCAATGGGGCGGCCAAGACGCCGGCCAACCCGATTAGTCCACGCTCCGGCCAACGCGCGCCCACCCGAAAATTATTCCTGCGGATTTTCGTCCCGTCCGGGCAACTGTCGGGCAACAAACGGGAGGCAGAGACTGTCAGTGAAAGTGTCAGTAAAGTGATACGCCACGAGCCAAAATTTTAGTTAATTTAAGTCAATAATCCTTGATAATCCCCAATGAAACCGCTAGTATCCTTGTGTTCGGATCAGTGCAACAGAATTACCATTTCTTTACCTCTTTTATATTTTTAGGGGTAAAATTTTCAAACGAATCAGGGCCAAACCGAGGGAGGCGGCATGATCCAACGACGGGTGCAGGTTACCAGAGATTACCAAAGGTGACCTGAGATGCATTTTAAGGTTCTCAGGCTGCCGGGTGAAGCCGGACCAGCTTAGAGCATTTCCATCAAATATGTAGCGATGGGCTGGTGATCCCAGTGGCAGCGGTCTATTTGGCTTTTGGCTTCGTTTCCGCTCAGTTACAGGGTTTTCAAACCTGCGCCTTCACGGAAAGCCGATGATCGGCACCACCGATGATCGGCGCCACTCGCCAAAAACCATAAATCCTCGCTGCCCATCGCTACCTCTTTTGCGTCAATGCTCCAGCCCGGGCAACCCAGGACGGTGTCGCCACAAAATCCCGATGTCAAAGAACGGCCACGCACACCATGCGGCTTCCCCGCCCGGCTGCCATCTGCCTTGGTATGGAGTTCCGCCTTCCGGCGGAGGGCAATGGCAATTAAAAATTATAAATTCAAAATGAGTGACGGCGCCGCATAAACGCGGAACTCCCAGCCACCGCCAGCCCGCCACCCAGTGACCGCTATGCGGCCAGGTCAAGCCGCAGCGCGACTTGACCCACCGGCCAGCCAACGCAATTGGTGTATAGTAATGTTACGATACATTGTTGTCTAGTGAGTTTTATCGACCTGAGGCCGGAAGCAAGGGAGCACGGATTTGAGCATTTCCATCAATCCGGTAGCGCGGCGGAATCCGATTTGAGAGCAGCGGTCTTTTTGGTTTTTGGCTTCAGCCGGCCCGGCGGCGGGGATTTCAAACCGGCGCCTGAATCGAAGCCTCGCCAAAAAACAATAACTCACTGCTCAACGCGACAGCATTTCGGCCAAGGCGCTAATCGCGGAAATTCACAAACTGGACGGCCACGGGAAATTCATGAGCGCGAACGGCGGCGATGACGATTTGCAATTCGTCGCGGCTCTTGCCATTCACGCGCACCTCGTCGCCCTGGATCTGCGTCGTGACCTTGAATTTGCCGTCGCGGATGAAGCCGGTGATCTCCTTGGCGACCGCGCTCTCGATGCCGTGCTTGATCTTGATGCTCTGGCGCGCGTGGCCGAGCGGCGAGATGTCCGGGTCGCACTGCTCCACGCTTTTCATGGAGATGCCGCGTTTGGCGAGCTTGCCGATGACGATCTCATTCAGCGTCGCCACTTTGTATTCGTTATCGGCGGTCAGCTTGATCTCGGCCTTCTCCAGGAGGATTTCCCATTGGCTGCCCTTGAAGTCAAAGCGGTTGGCCAGCTCCTTCTTGGCCTGATTGACGGCGTTCTCAATTTCCATCGAATTGACCTGCGAAACAATGTCGAATGAAGGCATAATTCAATTTATGATTTGCCCCTGACGATTTACGATTTTGGCTGCGGGTGCAAACCTTAAATAGCTTGCCGGATTCATGTTGGCATGCCCGTTATGACTTGATTGCTTCGTTAGAGCTCTGACAAAATCCCTGCGCTTATGTCAAAAAAAAACAATTCCAAATCGCCGGTCATCGCGCTGGGCCTTATTTGTTTACTATGTTGGTTGTGTGGTTTTCTCTGTATTAGTTACGCCTTGTTGTGCAGGCACAGAGGCGAGATTGTGGTGCCTGATGCGGTGACTATTGTGCCGGTAATCTTATATAAGGAAGCATTGGATTTTATCCATTTGGTGAAGTTTGATATTATTCCGATGCTTGGTGGCTTTTATATCCTGACCGCTTTGGGGTTGACGGTATTTTTATACCACTGTTACCGCGGTCATGGGTTGCATTCCAAGGATAACAGCGACACCTAATCATATACACCGTGCACACATTTTATACAGCCAGGAAAATTATGAAATGCCTCATTGCCTACTTGGTGCTTTATTTGGTCATGGCCATCTCTGGGCTGGCGGGAAACGAAGCAATTGAAAGAGAAACAAGCGCTGGTTGGATTAAGTCCGATGCCAATCCCTTATTGGGCGGAAAGCTTGGAACCTGCTTTGATATTTGCGTTCTTCAAGAGGCAGGCAAATATCGGATGTGGTTTTCGTGGCGTCCCAAGAAAAGCATCGCCCTGGTAGAAAGCACTGACGGCGTGCATTGGAGTGAGCCTCAAATCGTGCTTGGTCCCAATCCCAACAGTATATGGGAAGCCGACATCAATCGTCCGATGGTAGTCAAGCGTGATGACGGTTATCACCTCTGGTATACGGCTTATGCCCTGGGGCATTTCTGGATTGGGTATGCAACCAGCCCAGATGGCTTAGTATGGACCCGCGCAAGTGAAGGCCCAGTGCTTGCCCCGGATCAGCCGTGGGAAAAAGTGGCTGTAATGTGTTCCCACGTAGAATGGGACACGGCCACGCAGATTTATCGCATGTGGTATTCTGCCGGCGAAACATGGGAGCCTAACGCGATTGGCTATGCCACAAGTCCAGACGGTAAAGTCTGGCAGAAGCATCCCAGTAATCCAGTATTCCGGCCGGAACCGAAGAACCCCTGGGAACAGGACCGGGTTGCCGGTTGTCAGGTCATGCACCGCGGGGACTGGTATTATATGTTTTATATCGGCTACCGGGACATTAACCATGCGCAAATCGGCCTCGCGCGTTCACGGGATGGCATTACCAACTGGCAACGGCACCCAGCCAATCCGATCATCAGCCCCGGGAAAAATCAGTGGGATCAAGAGGCTTGCTATAAGCCATATGCCGTTTTTGATGGTCAGCGGTGGCTTCTCTGGTTCAATGGCCGGCGTGGCCATTTTGAACAAATCGGCTTGGCGACGCATCTGGGCGAAGATCTCGGATTTTAAAGATTCTTTCTGTTTACCGCCTTTAAGGCGGCAGGAAGGGGAAACGCGGGTGGCATTTTGATTGCCTTTGAAGCTGCCAGAGCATAAAAAACTGCACCCTGAAAATGCCATCGTTCGTCGTCATCTGGATCTGGCTGTGCGCTTATTTGAACTGCGCGGGCTGGGCCCTGTCCTGGCTGCACCAGCTGAATGCCGGCGGCTATGCCGTTGCGCTGGCGCTTGGGTGGTCGGTCATGCTCGTCTGGCAGCGGAAAAGCGGCGCGAAATTATTTCCGCCCATTCGCTGGCCGCAACTGCGCCGCCGTTTCCGGCGCGGGTTTCCGCTGGCGTTTCTCGCCCTAGCCACGCTGGCGTTTCTTGGCGGCGCGCTGTATGGACCGAACAATTTCGACGCCATGGCGTATCGCCTGCCGCGCGTCCTCAACTGGCTGGCGGCAGACCAGTGGCACTGGATCCACACCATTTTTCCCCGCCTGAACAGCCGTTGTTGCGGCGGCGAATGGCTGACCGCCCCGCTGCTCGCGTTCACGCACAGCGACCGGCTGCTGTTCCTCATCAACCTCATTTCATTCCTACTGCTGCCGGGACTGGTCTTCAGCGGGTTCACCCGGCTGGGCGTGCGGCCGCGCGTGGCGTGGCATTGGATGTGGCTGGTGCCGTCCGGCTATGGATTGGTATTGCAGGCGGGCAGCAACGGCAATGACCTGTTGGGCGCGGTGTTCGCGCTGGCCGCGATGGACTTCGCCCTGCGCGCGAAAAACTCCCGATCCCCGCGGGATTTTTTTACGGCGCTACTGGCGGCGGCGCTGATGACCGGGGCGAAAATGAGCAACCTGGCGCTGCTGCTGCCCTGCGGGGCAGCCTTATGGTTTTCGAGGAAACTCATCATCCGCCATCCGCTGAAAACCGTGTGCCTCGGGCTCCTCGCCCTCGCCGCGTCGGCGCTGCCCACCATGGTTTTCAACCAATGGCATTGCGGCGACTGGATGGGCAACGAGGTGAAATTATCCCATACAGATAATCGAATGGTTTTACGCACCACGGCCACCCTCGCCAACGTCGCTTTGCAAAATCTAACGCCGCCGGTATTTCCGCTAGCCGGGGCTTGGAACAAAGGCGTGCCGACCGTTCTCTCACCGGAACTGCAGGCCCGGTTGCACCAGACGATGGCCGAGTCGGGCGCCGCAGAATTCCGGCTGCCGGAAATGCAGATGGAAGAAAGCGCCGGACTGGGCTTCGGCCTGACACTGTTGTTGCCGGCCAGTTTTTTGGCCGCTTTGTGGCTTGGCCGGAAAGGCCCCGGCCGCCCCATCGTTTTCGACCAACAATGGGTGCTCCGCTGGCTGCCGGTCGTGGCCTTTATGGCCGTGATGACACAGGGCGGGCTTTCGGCCATTGCGCGACTGATTATCCCGTTTTACGCCCTGTTGCTGCCGGTTTGGCTCATGGGCCCGGGCCATGAGCCGTTGATCCGAAAATGTTGGTGGCGGGTGGCCGCCTATGCCGTGTTTGCCGGTGCGGCTTTTTTGCTGGTCATTTCCCCCGCCCGGCCATTGTTTCCAGCGATGACACTCCTGGAAAAATTTCCATCCTTGCCGGCGCGGGTGACTACGGTTTATTCCGTTTATCACGGCCGCCACGATGCCTTTGCGCCCGCGCGGGCCGCGCTCCCGCCAGGCTTGAAAACCCTGGGATTTATTTCCTATGACGACCCCGAGGCGGCACTCTGGTGGCCCCTGGGATCGTTGCGGGTCGTGCCGGTCTGCCCGCAAGACACGCCGGCGGAACTCAAGCAACGAGGCATCGAGTATGTCCTGGCCAGTGAGGAGAAAATTGAAATGTGGTTTGGCCTGACGGCGGATGCCTGGGCAAAAAAGATGGACGCGCAGGTAATCCGGAAAATTCCCCTGAGCCTGCGCGCCGCCTGGGGTCCGCGCGACTGGGATTTGATCCGATTAAATTGATGCGCGCCAGCCGAGCAGCCCTCCGGGTCCGCGGGGCTCTCACCCGCCCAGAGAAAATCTTTGCTCGCCAGCGTTTTCGCCCCGCCCTAAGCTGTGCTCAAGAACCCTATGGAACTGACCATCCTGATGCCCTGCCTGAACGAGGCGGAAACCCTGGCCCAGTGCATTGAAAAGGCGAAGCGCGGCATCGCGCGCGCGGGGGTGACCGGCGAAATCCTGATCGCGGACAATGGCAGCACGGACGGCTCGCAGGCCATCGCCGCCAAACTCGGCGCCCGCGTGGTGGACGTGAAGGAAAAAGGCTACGGCAACGCCCTGCGCGGCGGCATCGCGGCAGCGCAGGGTAAATACATTCTCATGGGCGACGCCGACGACAGCTACGATTTTTCCGAAGCCGACCGATTCGTCAAAAAATTCCAGGAGGGCTACGACCTCGTCATGGGTTGCCGACTGCCGATCGGCGGCGGCACCATCCTGCCCGGCGCCATGCCGTGGAAAAACCGCTGGCTGGGCAATCCCGTGCTATCTTTCATCGGGCGACTGTTTTTCAAATGCCCGGCGCATGATTTTCACGCCGGGCTCCGGGCGTTTACGAAAGTGGCGCTGGAAAAAATGGAATTGCAAACCACCGGCATGGAATTTGCCTCCGAAATGGTCATCAAGGCCACGCTGAAAAATTTCAAGATCGCCGAAGTTCCCATCACGTTGCATCCGGATGGTCGCTCCCGTCCGCCGCACCTGAAACCGTGGCGCGACGGCTGGCGGCATCTGCGCTTCATGCTGCTCTATTCGCCCCGGTGGCTGTTTCTCATGCCCGGCATTTTCCTGTCCACGCTGGGGCTGGTGTTCGCCGCCGCGCTGGCTTTGGGGGATATAAAAATCGGCGGCGTGATCTTGAACGTCGGCACGCTGGCGGTTGCCGGCATGACCGTCATTGTTGGTTTTCAGCTCCTCGCGTTTGCGTTTTTCACCAAAGTGTTTGCGATTGCCGAGGGGCTGCTACCCGACGATCCCAAATTGACGCGCGCCTTCCGGATTTTCACTTTGGAAAAAGGGATCCTCCTCGGCCTGCTCGTGTTGCTGGGCGGCATGGTATTGCTTGGCCATTCGGTCTGGGTCTGGCGGCTGGCTGGCTTTGGTGAATTATTACCGGGGGAAAACTTGCGGCGGCTCATCCCAGCGACCACCCTTATTATCCTCGGCATCCAGGTCATCTTTTCCAGTTTTTTCATGAGCGTGCTCGGCTTGAAAACCGTGACGCGCAAGCCGCCACAGCTGGCGGATGAGCCCGCGGCCGGCCGGAACCCAACCGCCCTTTGAATTAATTTTTATGACACTGATTGACAACATATTACAACGCTGGCGCATCGCCAAAGCCGCGCAATTCATCGCGCCGGGAGCCCGGGTGCTGGACATCGGCAGCAGTGACGGCGCGCTGTTCCAGGCGCTCGGGGACCGGCTGGGCAGCGGGCTGGGCGTGGAGCCGACGCTGGCGGCGGATCGGGATTTGGGCCGCATCCAATTCAAGGCCGGATTTTTCCCCGAAGCCATTCCGGCCGCCAGCGAACCGTTTGACGTCATCACGATGCTCGCGGTGCTGGAACATTTTCCCGACCAAGCCTATGCCGGCCTCGGTGCCAACTGCGCCAAATTTCTGAAGCCCAAGGGCCGGCTGGTAATCACCGTGCCGTCGCCGCTGGTGGATCATATTCTGGCGGTTTTAAAATGGTTCCGCCTGATTGACGGCATGTCGCTGGAAGAACATCATGGCTACGATACCGGGCGCACGGCCACGCTGTTCGATCCGCACTTCCGGCTGATCCGCCACCAGCGGTTTCAGCTCGGCTTGAACAACCTGTTCGTATTCGAAAAAGTCTGACGCTTCGCCAACGGCCGGGGCGGGGGACGTTTCCGTTATACGAGCCACGTTAAGGCTGGGGTGGCGCCGGCGATTTCAAATTTATCCCGAAAGCGAAAATTCCCCTTTCAATAACCGGCCGGTTTGGCCAGCATGAATCCATGAACATTGCCCAAGTTCCCGTTTTCATCCTGTGCGGCGGTCTGGGCACGCGCATCAAGGAGGAAACGGAATTCCGCCCCAAGCCGATGGTCCCGATCGGGGAACATCCCGTGCTCTGGCATGTCATGCAAATCTATGCCCGCCACGGGTTCCGGCGCTTCGTGTTATGTCTGGGTTTCAAGGCGGATGTGGTAAAGGATTACTTCAGCAATTTTCACCTGCGCAACGCCGACTCCACCATCAATCTCAAAACCAACGAAGTCACCATCCATGAGCACCGGCACAGCCTGGACTGGGAGGTCACCCTCGCCTTCACCGGCGAAAAAAACATGACCGGCAGCCGGGTCGCCCAGGCGGCGCGCAAATATTTGGGCGGGGCGGAACACTTTGCGGTGACCTACGGCGACGGCCTGACGGACGCGGATTTGCGGGCGGAATTCGCCGGCCATCTCGCCCAAAAGAAACTGGGAACGGTTTTGGGGGTCAACCCGCCCTCCCGCTTTGGCGAGATCAAGGTGGCCGGCAATCTCGTCGTGGAATTTGCCGAAAAGCCGGACATTGAAGACCATTGGATCAACGGCGGATTCCTTTTCTTCCAGCGCGATTTTCTGACCCGCCTGTCCGAGGATGAGGATTGTGTGCTGGAGCGTGAACCACTGGTAAAGCTTGCCCATGACGGTCAGTTGAACGTCCATAAGCACTCCGGTTTCTGGGGCTGCATGGACACGCAGCGCGACCGCGACCACCTCACCCAGCTCGCCGAGTCCGGCCGCGCGCCGTGGCTGAAATAAAACACCCCGATGTTCGCCGGCTCATTCCAAGGTAAAACCGTCTGGCTCTCCGGCCACACCGGCTTCAAGGGCGCGTGGCTGGCCCAGTGGCTGGTCCGGCTCGGCGCCCGCGTCCACGGCTTTGCCCAGCCGCCGGCGACCACCCCTTCGGTTTTTGCCCAGCTGGGAATCGCCCAAAAAGTCGCGCACGAAATCGGCGACGTGCGGGACGCGGCCGCCGTGAAACAATCGCTGCTGCGCGTCCAGCCGGATTTTGTGTTCCACCTCGCGGCGCAGGCGCTCGTGCGCTACTCCTACGAGCATCCGCTGGAGACTTACACCACGAACGTCCTGGGCACGGCGCACGTTTTGGAGGCATTGCGGGCGCTGGATAAACCCTGCGCCGCCGTGATCGTGACGACGGACAAGTGCTACGAAAACCGCGAAATGGATTACGCCTACGCCGAGGACGACCACCTCGGCGGCCACGATCCTTACAGCTCCAGCAAGGGCGCAGCGGAGATCGTCACCAGCGCCTATCGCCGCTCGTTTTTCGGCAAATCGCCCGTCCGGATCGCCAGCGCCCGCGCCGGCAACGTCATCGGCGGCGGCGACTGGGCGCTGGACCGGATCGTGCCGGACTGCATCCGCGCCTTGCAACGCGGCGCGGCGATCCCGGTCCGCAATCCCGCCGCCACGCGCCCGTGGCAGCATGTCCTCGAACCTTTGAGCGGCTACCTCTGGCTGGGCGCGCAGCTCTATCAACCCTCAACGGTTAACCCGCAACTTTGTTCGGCCTTCAACTTCGGACCGGAAAAGGAGGCCAACCGCAACGTCGGCGAGCTGGTGCGCGAAGTGTTGAAAAGCTGGCCCGGGCGCTGGGAGGACCAGAGCCAGCCGCAGGCGCTGCACGAGGCAAAGTTGCTCATGCTCTCGACAGCCAAGGCGAAAAAGGTTCTGCACTGGCAGCCGACGTGGCCGTTCGAGACCGCCATCGCGAACACGGTGGGCTGGTATCGCGGCGTGAACGAAAATCCCGCCGCCGCCGAAAGTCTGACCCTTCAGCAAATCGCCGAATACGAAGCCGCCGCCCGCGCCGCCCGCAGCGCGTGGGCAAAAGTCTAAAACCAACCATGAAGCTCATGAAGCACATGAAGCAGATGAAGCTGAAATGCGTTAAACACAGCCGTCAACGCGGGGGGACACTCTTCATGAACCGCATGCTCTTCATGGTTAAACCGGCTTTATGTTAATAAACCACCCGCTTGTTTCTGAAGTCATCGGGTGCGCCATCGAGGTTCACAAGGCGCTCGGCCCGGGCCTTTTGGAGTCGGCCGACGAAGCCTGCTTAGGCCGGGAATTGGAACTTCAAAAACTTCCTTTCCGCCGGCAGGTGCCGCTCACCTTTGAATACAAGGGCACGACCATCGATTGCGCCTACCGCCTGGATATGGTCGTGGCGGATTCCCTCCTGCTGGAACTCAAGAGCGTGGATCAAGTCCACCCCATTCACGAAGCCCAGATCATCAGCTATCTCAAGCTCTCGAAAATCAAGCAGGGACTACTGATTAATTTCAACGTTAAGCTGCTCAAGGACGGGCTCAAGAGTTTTCTGAATTGATCCACCATGAATAATCCACCATGAAGATCATTAAGGGCATGAAGACTGGTAAAACTATGATTCCGGTGAAAGAACCCAGGAATTGTCTGTAAAATCCCCTTCATGATCTACATGTTCTCCATGGTAACAATTTAATTGAATGACACCCGCTGAAATCAAAGCTGAAATCCTCCGTCTCACCCGCGAGTTCTCGGCCGCCACCCACGCCGCCAACCGCCCCGGCCACGATGCCAGTCGGCCCGCGTTCATTCCCGGCCAGACCACCGTGCCGTATGCCGGCCGCGTGTTCACCGAGGACGAGGTGGAGGCCGCCGTCGCCGCGACGCTGGATTTCTGGCTCACGCTCGGCCCGGAAGGCGACGCGTTTGAAAAGGAGCTCGCCACGCTGCTGGGCGTCAAAAAATCCCTGCTCGTCAACTCCGGCTCTTCCGCCAATCTCGTCGCCCTCGCCGCGCTGACCAGCCCGAAGCTCGGCGACCGCCAGTTGCGGCCCGGCGACGAAGTCATCACCAGCGCCGCCGGTTTTCCCACGACCGTCGCGCCGATCCTGCAGAACGGCTGCGTGCCGGTGTTCATTGACAACGACCCGTCCACCTTGAACGGCCGGGCCGACCAGCTAGCGGCCGCGTTCAATCCCGGCAAGACCAAGGCGGTGATGATGGCGCACACGCTGGGCAATCCGTTCGACCTTGCGGCCACGCTGGATTTTTGCCGGCGGCACCACCTCTGGCTGATTGAGGACAACTGCGACGCGCTCGGCTGCCGCTACGACGGCCAGTTCACCGGCACGTTCGGGGATCTCTCCACGCAAAGTTTCTATCCGCCGCATCACCTGACGATGGGCGAAGGCGGCGCGGTGAACGTGGTGCGCGACCTGAAGCTGAAGGTGCTGGCCGAAAGCTTCCGCGACTGGGGCCGCGACTGCTGGTGCGCCAGCGGCAAGGACGACACCTGCCACAAGCGCTTCGGGTGGCAGCTCGGCGAGCTGCCCGCCGGCTACGACCACAAATATATTTACTCGCACCTCGGCTACAATCTGAAGCCGCTCGACCCGCAGGCCGCCATCGGCCGGCAGCAGTTGAAAAAGCTGCCCGCCTTCATCCAAGCCCGCATGGACAACTGGAATTTTCTCCGCGCCGCGCGGGCCGATCTGGAAGAATTCATCCAATTCCAACTGCCGACCCACGCCGCGGCGTGGTCGCCGGCGGGGTTCACGTGGGATCAGTCCGGCCACCAGACGGAATGCTCGTGGTTCGGATTCATGATGCTGGTGAAGAACAACGCGCCCTTCACGCGCCGCGAATTTGCCCAGCACCTCGACGCGGCGAAGATCGGCAACCGGATGCTGTTCGGCGGCAACCTGGTCCGGCAGCCGGCGTTCGTGACCCTGAAGCAACAGCAGCCCGGCGCGTTCCGCGTGGCCGGCGATCTGGCCGGCGCGGATCGCATCATGAACGAGGCCGTGTTCATCGGCACCTATCCCGGCCTCACGCCGGCCATGCTGGATTACATGGTGACGACCATCCGCCAATTTGTGCGTTCGCGGTAATAGGCCGGCATGAAAATTCTTATCACCGGCGTCACGGGATTTATCGGTAGTCACATAACCCGGGCGGCGGCGGCGGCCGGACATCAGGTGGTGGCGCTCCGGCGCGAAGCATCCAGCCTGGCCCGCTGCGCTGATTTTCAAAATCAAGTTACCTGGCTGAACCACGATGTTTCCGATTGGGTGGACCGAGCCATCGCGGAAAAACCTGAAGTCATCATCCATGCGGCGTGGACCGGGGTCACCGCCGCCGAGCGGGCGGACTTGAAATTGCAGGCTGCCAACCTGGATCTCTTTGCCGAGCTGCTACAGATCGCCGGCAGCGCGGGTCTCAAACAGTTCATTGCGCTTGGTTCGCAGGCGGAATATGGCCCCATCAACGGCCGGGTGAATGAAGATTATCCCTGCCGGCCGGACACCGCCTACGGGTTGACGAAACTAGATTGTCTAGCCCGGCTGGAAAGTTTCGCCCGAGGGGGAAAAATGGCTTACGTCTGGCTGCGCCTGTTTTCGGTGTATGGCCCGGGCGAGGGCGGGCAATGGTTCATTTCCAGTCTGATCCGGCAGATGAAGCAGGGGCAATCGCCGCCCTTGTCCGGCTGCGAGCAGCGCTATGATTACCTGCACGTCCAGGATCTGGCGGCGGGCATTCTGGCGGTGTTGCGCCAGCCGGCCACCAGCGGCGTGTTCAATTTGAGTTCCAACACATCGCTGCCCCTGAAACAGGTGGTGCAACTGATTCAGCAATATACCGGCGGGCGCGGGGAGCCGGCGTTTGGCGCGCTGCCCTACCGCCCCGGCCAATCCATGCATCTGGAAGGCGACAGCTCCCGCTTCAATCAGGCCTTTGCTTTCCGCCCGCAAATCAACATCATGGACGGTCTGCGCCAACTGGCCGAAGCCACCATGGCGGCAAACTGAACCTTGGTGTTTATGAATTAATGACTGGATGAAAGTTTCTGATTACATCGCCAATTTCTTGGAACGCAAAGGCGTCACCTGTGTCTTTGAATTGTCCGGCGGCATGATTGCGCACCTGCTGGATTCCTTCGGGTCGCTGAAAAAAATTCGAGTG
Organism: uncultured Verrucomicrobia subdivision 3 bacterium; assembly: GCA_903921455.1. The sequence continues at coordinate 25,181 of CAIXPZ010000013.1, forward strand.
GTCAGCATGCATCACGAGCAAGGCGCCGCCTTTGCCGCCGAGGCCTATGGCCGCATGACCGGCGTGCCCGGCGTGGCGCTCGCCACCAGCGGCCCCGGCGCCACCAACCTTCTGACCGGCGTCGGTAGCTGCCACTTCGATTCGTCGCCGGCGGTTTTTATTACCGGCCAGGTGAACCGGCACGAACAAAAAGGCGACCGGCCCATCCGGCAGCTTGGGTTTCAAGAGACGGACATCGTCAGCATGGTCGGGCCGATCACCAAGGCAGCGTGGAAAATTCGAACGCCGGAAGAAATTCCCGCGCTTTTTGAAAAAGCTTTTACCGTGGCCACGGGCGGACGTCCCGGGCCGGTGCTGCTGGATGTGCCGATGGATGTTCAGCGGGCTGATATTCCGGATGCTCCGCCAACCCCGCTCGCCCCGCTGTCCGCCCCCGCGCCCGACGAATCGTTCTGGCAGCGTTTGGGCGAACAGCTGCGGCAAGCCCGCCGCCCGTTGATCCTGGTCGGCGGCGGCATCCGTTCCGGTCGGGCCGCTGAACAGCTACGCGACTTTGCCACCCGCTCGGGCGTGCCCGTGGTGCATTCCCTCATGGGCGTGGATGTGCTGCCCTACGCCCATCCCTTGCGCGTGGGCATGATCGGCAGCTATGGCAACCGCTGGGCCAATTGGGCCATTGGCACTTCGGATTTTCTGCTGGTGCTGGGCAGCCGGCTGGACGTGCGGCAAACCGGTTCGGAGACCGAGTCGTTCAAGGGCGGCCGGGTCATATTCCACGTGGATTGCGATGCCGGTGAAATCAATAACCGGATCAGCGGCTGCGACTCCGCCGTCAGTCAGCTGTCAGATTTTCTGGCGGCCGCCATCAAAAAACTACCGTCTTTCAACCTGGTGGATCGGGCGGACTGGCGGTCGCAAATCGCCGCCCGGCGCCAGGAATGGCCGGATGGGCGCGAAAGCACCGGATTCACCGGCTTGAATCCGAATGAATTCATGCACGCGCTATCCCAGGCTTCCGCCCAGGCGTGTGCGTATGTGGTGGATGTCGGCCAGCACCAGATGTGGGCCGCGCAGTCGCTGGAGTTGACCGGGCCGCAGCGCTTTCTTACCTCCGGCGGCATGGGATCCATGGGCTTTGCCCTGCCGGCGGCGGTTGGCGCGGCGTTTGCCCGCCCCGGGGAACCGGTCGTGGTCATTGCGGGTGATGGCGCATTCCAATGCAACATTCAGGAATTGCAGACCGTGACGCGAAACCATTTGCCACTTAAGATTATCATCATCAACAATCACAGCCTCGGCATGGTCCGGCAGTTCCAGGAAAGCTATTTTGAGTCCCGCTTTCAATCCACCGTGTGGGGTTACTCGGCGCCGGATTTTGTTAAGGTGGCGGAAGCCTACGGCATCCCGGCGCGGCGGGTCAGCCAGCCGGCGGATGTCGCGGCGGCTTTGAGCTGGTTATGGGCGGATCCCCGGGCGCCGATGTTATTGGAAGTGGATATCGCCACCACAGCAAACGTGTATCCCAAAATGGCCTTTGGCCGGCCCATCACCGAAATGGAACCGTTTTTCCAGCCCAAGGAAATGGAAGGAACTTAAAGACGCACGTTACCATGAAGCGCATGAGGCACATGGAGGTGACCAGCCGGTCTGCGCAGATGTTCGCCCAAGGGGCGCCCGAACAAAATTACTTCTCGACGGTCACGAGCGACCTCGATAAGTTCATCCAATGAAATCAGGCGCCACCATTAGTGCAGTTTTCCTAGGGCTATTGGCTTTGAGGGTTTATTCCCAGCCCGTTACAGCGACGGTGGCCACCAATACCACCGCCGTCCGTCTGACCATTGAATTGCGCGACGGCTCGCGCGTGGTCGGGGACGCATTGGATCAAACCTGGCCGTTCCATTCTGACTTGCTCGGCAATTTGCAGCTGGCCGTGCCGGCGCTGCGCACGCTGGACTGTGTCAAAACCAATGCGGCGACGCTGACGACGGTGAGTGGGGACGAATTGGCCGTCACGTTCACCTGTCCGGAGCTGAAGGTGAAAACGGGTTTCGGGCCCGTGGCCTTGCCGGTGGCTTCCATCCGGCGCCTCTCGGTAACTGCGGCGCGTTTTGCCGGGAGGCCGACCGACGGCTTGGTGGCCCTGTGGTCGGCGGAAGGCAATGCCGATGACCGCGTGGGCCAGCGTCCCGGCCAGCTTATAAATCAAGCCGGCTTCGCGCCCGGCCAGATCGGCCAGGCCTTTGTTTTTCACACCCTCGGCGACGGTGTGACCGCCCCCGCCACGGATTTGCCCGCTGGCACCAGCGACCGGACGCTCGCTTGCTGGGTGTATATTGAAGCGTATGTCCCTGACGAAACCTTTATTGCTGGTTACGGAAATACGGGTGTGGATGGTCAATTCTATGATCTCGCCGTCCTGCCGGATCATCGGGTGGTATTCTCTCAGTGGGGTGAAACCGTGGCTGGCCCCGTCCTGGATACGGGGCGGTGGTATCATCTGGCAGTGACGAGTATCGGCCATACTTCTGTAAAGCTCTACGTGGATGGCGTGAATGTAGCCAAAGGAGCTTTGGACTTTGACACGCCAACGGGCGGCCGGTTTTATATCGGTTCGCTTCAGGCTTCCTTTGTCGTCCGGCAATTCATCGGCCTGATTGACGAGGTGGCCGTCTATAACCGGGCGCTGGCCGACGACGAGATTCAGGCCCTCTATGCCGGTGGCGTTTCCGCGCCGGTATCGGCCCATTGAAATCCCGCCGCGCGGGTTGAATGGCTCCGGGATACCATAAAGCGCATGAAGGGCATGCCGGGAGCGCCGGCTCCGCAGTGGCACCCGCGTTCCGGTCTCAAGCCTTTGGTCTCACTGAAAACTTGAAACTGTCTTCGTTTCAAATCGCCAATCGTAAATCGTAAATTCGCCGATCTGTGTTTTATCTGTGTGCATCTGTGGCCAAAATCAGACATCAGCCGTTGAAACCGCGAAATACGCGAAATACGCAAAATAACTTTTGGTGCTGAGTCTTCCAGTTCGGCCCTGCTGATTTTGCGTGGTCTACGTGGTTCGCGGTTCGAATTTCCGGTCTCACTGAACACTGAAAACTTGAAACCACCATTCCTTGAAATCGGCAATCGGCAATTGAAAATGCGTGATCCGTGTTCATCCGTGTCCATCCGTGGTTAAGATTCCCGCTTGCTGAAAACTTGAAACTGACCACTGCCTTTGCTTGTTCCGGTTTGCGCATGGTTGCAATCCGGCGGAAGGGGTTCTACAATTTTGCCCCAAGCCGGCCGAGGTTCCGGCGCTATGAAAACCATCAGCATTGTTACCCCGTGTTTTAACGAGGAGGAAAACGTCCGCGATCTGGCGGCGCGCGTGGCCGGGATTTTTGCCGGGCTGCCCCAATACCAGTATGAGCACATCTTTATTGATAATGCCTCCACGGACCGGACGGTGGCCATCCTCAAGGAGATTGCCGCCGGGGACCGGCGCGTGAAGATCATTGTGAATGCGCGTAATTTCGGCCATATCCGCTCGCCCTTCTACGGCCTACTGCAGGCCGGCGGCGACGCGGTCATACTGATGGTCGCTGATTTTCAAGATCCGCCGGAACTGATCCTGGAATTTCTGCGGCAGTGGGAGGCCGGGTTCAAGATTGTGGTTGGCATCAAGCAGGGCAGTGAGGAGGCCAAGCCCATGTTCGCTATTCGCCGCCTTTATTATACCCTGATCAGCCGGCTGGCGGAGGTGGAGCTGCTCAAAGATTTCACCGGGTTTGGCCTGTATGACCGGCGGGTGTTGGAGATTCTGCGCGGCATGCCGGATCCATATCCTTACTTTCGCGGCCTGATCTGCGATATTGGCTTCGCGAAGGCGCGCGTTGAATTCCATCAGCCGGTGCGCAAGCGCGGGGTCACCAAGAATAATTTCTACACCCTCTATGACATGGCGATGCTGGGCATGACCAACCACTCCAAGGTGCCCTTGCGCCTAGCCACCATGATGGGCTTTGCGATGTCCCTGCTCAGCCTGTTTTTGGGCCTGGGCTATCTGGTGTATAAGCTGGTGTTTTGGGAGCGTTTTTCGGTGGGGGTCGCCCCGCTGGTCATCGGGCTGTTTTTTATCGGCTCGGTCCAGCTGTTTTTTCTGGGGATCGTCGGGGAATATGTCGGCTCGATCTGCACGCAGGTGCTCCGCCGCCCGCTGGTCGTCGAGCAAGAGCGCGTTAACTTCGCCCCCCCAACTTAACCATGAAGCACAGGGAGCACATGAAGCCGTTGAACCGCGCCCGACTAGAATTTCATTTCACCTTTCAGATTTCGGGGTTCAGGGTTCCGATTTTTTCTTCATGCCCTTCCTGCCCTTCATGGTAAATCCCGAATCCGGCGGGGAACTTTGCCGTCCGCCCGCGTTTAAAATAGTTAAACCAGACTACATGCCCGTCATGTCCTACAGGGTGAACCCACCTCCGCAGTGATGATTAAACGCCTCCATCAATTCCGGCGCTGGGCGGGGGTGGACCGTGCGGTGTTTTTTTCCAACGCCGCCCAGATGACGCGGCTGGTCACCGGGCCCATCACGATGCTGCTGGTGCTCCGCTATCTGACGCCGGAAATTCAGGGCTATTTCTATGCCTTCTCCGGGGTGGTGGCCACGCAGATTTTTTTGGAGATGGGGTTTTCCCAAAACATCCTCCAGTTCGCCTCGCATGAGTTTGCCAAGCTCCACTTCACCCCGGCGCAAACCCTAGCCGGCGATCCGGTGGCCAGGTCCCGGTTCATCTCCCTTGGCCGCCTGGCATTTGTCTACTATGCGGTCGCCGCCTTGATCTTCTTTTTTGCGGTCGGCCTCGGGGGGCACATTTTTTTCACGATCTCGGGCCAGCATGGCGTGCATTGGCAGGGGGCCTGGTGGATCATTTCCGTGGCGGTGGCCTTGTCTTTGGCGGTCAATCCGGCCTGGGCTTTGCTGGATGGCTGCAATCAGGTGGCCGTGGTGGCCAAGTTCCGGTTCTGCTCGGCCCTGGCCAGTTTTGCCGTGAATGCGCTGGCGCTCATCGCGGGGGCGGGTATTTATGCCTCCGCCATCGGCGTGGTCTTTGGGCTGTTGCTTTCCGTGAGCTATTTTGGCCTGCGCTGGCGGGCATTTTTTGCCCAGTTGCGGGAGCGTCCCCGGCATGGCGAGGTGTCGTGGAAGCACGAAATCTGGCCGTTCCAATGGCGCATCGCGGTGAGTTGGATGTCCGGCTATTTCATTTTTGACATCATCAACCCCATCGCCTTCTATTTTTGCGGCCCGGTGGCGGCCGGCCGCCTGGGTATGAGCAATCAATTGGTCCGCATGATTTTCAATGTCGCCATGACCTGGCTTTACACCAAGTCGCCCCGGTTCGGCATGCTGGTGGCCGCCCGCTCCTGGCGGGAACTGGATGGGCTCTGGCGACGCAGCACCCTCCAGTCCTTTGTGTTTTGTCTGCTGGGGCTGAGCGCATTTCTGACGGCGGTTCCATTCATCGGTCAGTTCCTGCCCCGGGTCCCAGCCCGGCTGGCCCCGTTCGGGGTCAATGCCTGGCTGGCGGGAGCCATGCTGGTTCAAGTCGTGATCTCCGCGATGGCCATGGAATTGCGGGCGCACAAGCGCGAGCCTTACATGTGGCTCTCCGTGTTGAATGCCGTGCTCAGCGTGACCTTCATTCTGCCGCTCGTCCGGGTTTGGGGCATTCTTGGCGAGGCCATGGGATTTGCCTTGGCCATCTGGGTGCTCTTGCTGCCGGCGTATCAAGTGTTTCGGGTAAAGCGGCACGAATTTCGCCGGGAAGCCGAGCAAGCGCACGCATCGGCCAGCCCCACAATCGAAACCGTCCCGGAGCCGGCCGGTTTCCCCGGCCTGGAACCGTGAGACGGCCCCCCGTTGATCCACCATGAAGTCCATGGAGCGCAGGAAGCAGGGAAAAGAGACCCATCCACGGCCAGAAAGTTTTGCGATTTCTACCTGCCTACATGGGGGCACCGTTTGATTTCGGGTTGAATCCGCGAGCCGGTGACGTATGCTGCTCGCCGCCATTCCGCCATTTGCGTGCAACCTGATCCCGCCATCCTGACCATTGCGATCCCGACGTATAATCGCGCCGCCAAACTTGAGGCGCAGTTGGCTCGATTGGTGCCCCAATTGACCCCGGAAGTCCGGCTGTGCGTCTATGACAATGCCAGCCCGGACCACACCCGGGAAGTCGTGGCTAAATACCCAGGTATTTTCTATTACCGGGCCGCCACTAATTGCGGCGCGGGGCGAAATTTTTTCCGCGGTTTTGAGGAGTGTGCGACGGAATGGCTTTGGGTTTTGAGTGATGATGACTTGGTCACCACCTCTGCGGTGGTGGATTTGTTGGGAAGCTTGCGTCAGGAAACTTGCGATTTTGTTCATATCTGGTCGTGGATGAGCCCCTACGAGCGTGACACTGTTGTGTCTGACCTGCCATCGCTTTTCCAACACGCGAATATGCGCAGTCTGACCTGGATTACGGCGGGCATCTATCGGATAAGCGCTTTCCGTCCCCTGTTCCGGCTTTACAATGAGGGGATTTCCACCTGGGGGCCGCATTTGATTATGATTCTTTCCTTGATTGAATCAGGGAAGGGCCGGGCACATTTAACCCCAATCAGACTGACGATTATTACGACGACGCCAGGCACTTGGTCAACCTTGGATGGTCTTTTGCGCCTCAGCCATGTCCCGGAATACCTGGTGCGTCCCGCTCATCAACAGCTCGTTGCAGAAAGCATATTCATTGAGTTTTTCAATGATTACATGTTGATGGGCTTGCGCGAATCGGCCGGGAGCCAGGAAATCCAAAGATGGCAGCGGGTTTACGCGCAGGCGCGCAATAATTTAAAAACATATCAGGCGCGAGGAATCTGGCACCATGTGGCCCGAAACTGGTATCGAACGGGGCAGAGGAGATTATCCCTCCGCATGGCTCAACAAGCTTGCATGATCAGGCTGTTAAATTGGTGCCCGGTCGGATTATTCCATGTTTTGGTCAGACTCTTGCCCTTGGATAACCACCTAAAGGATGAATACTACGGTAAGCGCAATGAATATGTGCCAAGTGCTTAAGCTTACCCGCCGGCTGGACGGTTCAAAGTGATTACCGATTGAAACTCACCAACCGCCCGCCAATGATTTTTCATTCAAATGGATTTTACCTCGCTTAAAAAACTTCTGCTCAATAATTCCCAGGAGTTCTGGGGTTTGCTGGTGACCCTCACCCGGCAGGCGCGTGATTTTGAGGAACTATTCATGCTTTCTTCGCTGCGCAAGAAAGCCCTTGCCCGCCAACTAACCGGAAGCCGCCCAGTTTCTGAAAAAATCCGGCTCGCGATTGTCGGCGGCTACAGTCTTTATCCGTTGCACGAACTGCTCGAACATCTGTGCGAAACGCAGGGCACGCCCCTCGAGCTCTGGCTCGGCGACTTCGATAATTATATTTCCGAAATCATGGACGAGGGCAGCGGGCTGTATGCCTTTGCGCCGCAAGTCGTGCTGCTGCTACCGTCGGAGCATCGCTGCAAATTTACCGGCCAGCTCACTGATCCGCGCGCGGCCCAACAGGCCGAAGCGCGCCAAGTGGTGGATTCCATTCTGGAACTGGCGCGGCAGGTGAATGAAAAAACACGCGCGGAAATCATCGTCGCCAATTTCATGCTGCCCGCGCGGCACGATCTCGGGGCGTTTCGCGCCCGCACGCTCGGCGCCGATTACACCTTCCGCAAATGGGTGAACCTTGAACTCGGACTGAACGCACCGTCGTATGTGCACCTCTGCGATCTGGAATTTATGGCGAACCGGCTGGGCGGCCTGGCGGCGCGCGACGCCCGTTCGTGGTTTGAAACGAAGCAGCCCGGCTCGCCCGCGCTGCTGGTCGAGTGCGCGCGCGAGGCGGCGCAGTTGATCGCCGGCTTGAAACGCGCGCCGAAAAAAGTGCTCGTGCTGGATCTCGACAACACGCTCTGGGGCGGCGTGGTGGCGGACGACGGCTTGGAAGGCATCGAACTCGGCGACACCTCGCCGCGCGGCGAGGCGTTCAAGGCGTTTCAAAAATACATCGTCTCACTCAAGCAGCGCGGCGTGCTGCTCGCGGTGTGCAGCAAGAACGATCTCGCCCGCGCGCAGGAACCGTTTGAAAAACATCCGGAAATGGTTCTGCGCCTGGACGACATCGTTTCGTTCAAGGCGAACTGGGAACCGAAGTCGGAGAACATCCGCGCGATGGCCCCGGAACTGAATCTCGGGCTCGACAGTTTTGTTTTTGTGGACGACAACCCCGCGGAGATCGACATCGTCCGCCAGTTTACGCCGGAAGTGACGACGATTTTACTTGGACCGGATCCGGCAGAATACGTGGCGCAGCTGGCCGATTGCCGCCTGTTTGAGCCGCGCAACATCACCGCCGAGGACGCCGAGCGCACGCAGCAATACCGCTCCGATGCGCAGCGCCAGGCGCTGGAATCTTCCGTCACGGATATGGATTCGTATCTCACGTCGCTGCAGATGGAAGCCATCATCAGCGAATTTGTGCCGGTAGATGTGCCGCGCCTTTCGCAACTCATCAACAAAAGCAACCAGTTCAACCTCACCACGCGGCGGCGCAGCGAGGCGGAAGTGCTGGCGGTGATGAACGATCCGAATTATGTGGGCTATTCCGTGCGGCTCAAAGACCGCTTCGGCGATCACGGCTTGATCTCCATCATCATCGGCGAAACAGCGGGCGACACGATGAAGATCGACACCTGGCTGATGAGCTGCCGCGTGTTGAAACGGCAGGTCGAGGAAGAAGTGTTGAACGAACTGGCGCGCCTCGCAAAAATAAAAAACTGCACCCGGCTGGAAGGAACATTTTTACCCACCCCGAAGAACGAGATGGTGCGTGATTTTTACGGCCGGATGGGGTTTACTTTGACCGCCGAATCAGAAACCAAACGGGAATTTGAACTGCGGCTGGACGCGTTCCAGCCCATCCCGACAAAAATTAAAATGGTCCGCCGCGCCTATGAACCAAGCTGAAGCCATCGCCAAACTGCAGGGCATTTTTGACAACCTATTTTTGGAACCAGTCGCCTTGACGCCGACCATCAGCGCCAAGGACGTGCCGGAATGGGATTCGCTCACGCATATCTCGCTCGTGGTCGCGGTGGAAAAGGCGTTTGCGGTGCGCTTCCGGGTCGGCGAAGTGGAGCAGACCAAAAACATCGGGGAGTTCGCGGATCTCATCATCAAGCGCCAGCAGGAACCGTGATGCGCCCGGCGTTTGCGTCAACCCGCTCGGCGGCGGCGTTCGCCGGGTTATTGCTGTTATTGCTGCTCGCGCCAATGCTGGCCGGCAAAAGGATCCTGCCGCCGCGCGAGCAGGCTTATGCGGCCCTGAGCTGGGGGAGCGGCCCTTATCCGTGGATTCAGAACCAGCTATTTCAAGAGAAGGGCGACATCGACATCGCCTTGATCGGCTCTTCGCACATCCTGCATTGTCTGGACGCCCGGTGGCTGCAGGCCGAATTGAGCAAAAAGTTGGGGCGGCCCGCCGTCGTGCGCGTGATGGGCTGGGGCGGGGCGGGATTTGACGCGGTCTATTTCATCACCCGGGATTTGCTGCAAAACCGCCGGGTGCAGCTGCTGGTGGTTTACAACGAGGCCAACGCCCCCGCCAGTCGCAACGCCAAAAGTCCGGCCTGGTTCCGGGCGGCGGATGGTCTGGCAGCGTTGCGCGGATTGCCGTGGCCGGAGCAAAGCTATTTTTATTTTGCCGCCCTGGTGGGGCTGCCGCGCAACCTCCTGGCTTTAGTCCGCCCAAATCTGCCGGCGGGATTGCATACAACGCCGCCCAACGAATGGGAGACGCACTATCGCTCGGTCAATCTGGCGGACAACCTGGGTTCCACCACGTCCGAATTAAGCATGGGCAATGGGGACACCGATCCGACGGTTCCGTTTATTCCCTATGCGCCACCGGCATCCGCCAGCCCGGCGGCGGCCTGCGTGTATGCGCCGGCCACCCGGACAAATTTTCAATTTTCCAGCGCGCCCCTGCCGGTCTGGCAGGAACATTTCGCGCGGCAATTGCTGACGCTGGCGCGTGACCACGCCTGCCGGCTGGTGCTGCTGCATATACCCACGCTGGACGAGGCGCGGGTGCCGTTGATTCCGGAGCGCGCCTTCTGGCAAACGAATCTGTCGGATACGGTCTGCCTGCTCGGCGTGCCGCCGGAGAAAATGTTTGCCGGCCTGGCCGATGCGGACCTGCGCCAGCTCTATTTCAATCCCAGCCATCTGAATAAAAACGGCCAGGCCTACTTTACCTCGCTCATCGGTCCGGCCTTGATCTCGCTTTATGACCCGCCCGCCCGTCGTTAAAATTCTGGTTTACGCCCTAGTGGTCATCCTCTCGCTGACAGCCCTGTGGCTGGTGCTGGTATCGCCGGCAAGCATTCTCAATGCCCGCGTGGTGTATCAGGGATTCTGACGCATGGAAACGCTCCACCTTTTAGCCGGATTGCTGGCCTACCTTGTGGGGGGCCGGCTGGTGATGCGCCGGTTGACCGGCGGCGTCCGCGAGGCGGCCCTGGCGCTGTTGAATGTGGCGGGCGTTTTCTTTTTTCTGTTCTACGGCAGCAAGGAACATTACGCGCTCCGTTTCGGGATATATCTGGCCCTGATTGTCGGTCTTTATCTAGCCGTGCGTCTGTTCGCCGCCAGAAGCGGGGCGTGGCCGTGGCTGGCCTTCGGCGCCCCGATCACGGCGTTGATTGCGGTCCGGTATGTGCCCGGCTCCGCGTATATGGCGCTGGGCCATGCGCTCGGCCAGACCTGGCACGGCGTGCCGAACATGGTGGGCATTTCCTACCTCGCCTTCCGCTGCAGCCGGCTGGTGTTGGAGGTGCGCAACGGCGAGGTGAAACCGCCCAACTTCCTGGAATATCTTAATTTCGCCTTTTTTCTGCCGACGCTGCCGGTCGGGCCCATCAACACCTACGCCAATTTCCGGCGCGGGTTTGCGGCGGAACCTTATGTTGTCCCGGCCGGCCGGGCCGCTTTGCGCATCCTCGTGGGCGCGGTGAAATACCAGTTCCTCGGCGGCCTTTGCAACCAGCTGACCTACGCCAGCCTGCTGCTGGACGGCCATCCGCATCCGTGGGTGGATCTGCCGGTGGCGATGCTGTTTTTCTACCTGTATCTCTACCTGAATTTCTCCGGTTTCTGCGATATGGCCATCGGGGCGGCGGGCCTGCTGGGCATTCCCGTGCCGGAAAATTTCGACCGCCCCTTTGCCGCGCGCAACGTGAAGGATTTCTGGAACCGCTGGCACATCACGCTATCGGTTTACATGCGCGACCAGGTGTTCGCGCCGCTTTCCAAGTTCTTTGTCCGCCTGTGCGGCGCGGAACACGTGAACCATGCCATCGCCCTGACCATTGGCATCGTCTTCCTGCTGGTGGGCATCTGGCACGGGGCCGGCTGGAATTTTGCCGCCTACGGGGCGGTGCATGCGCTCGGGGTCGTGACCAACCATTACTACACGCTGTTCCTCAAAAAGCGGCTGGGACGGGAACGGTTCAAGGCCTATAACGAAAATGGCTGGATCCGCGCCGCCGCCGTGGCCCTCACCTTTGGTTATTGTGGCGCGAGCCTGATTTTCTTTGCGAACACGTTCCCGCAGCTCCGGGAAATCTTCGCCCTCCTGCGATAAGTTCTTTTACCACGAAACACTCTAGCCGGCGCGATGAAGGTCAACCACGGATGAACACGGATCACGCATTTTCAATTGCCGATTGCCGATTGCCGATTTCAAGGAATGGTAGTTTTCAGTGTTCAGTGAGACTGGAAATTCAAACCGCGAACCACGCAGACCACGCGAAATCAGCAGGGCCGAACTGGAAGACTCAGCACCAAAAGTTTTTTCGCGTATTTCGCGTGTTTCGCGGTTTCAACGGCTGATGTCTGATTTTGGCCACAGATTCACACAGATGAAACACAGATCGGACATTTCCAATTTTCAATTGCCGATTTTCAATTTGAGCCAAATATACGGAAAAATTCAACGCCAAGGCACAAGGGCGCCAAGGCACTAATTACGATTTGTAACCAAGGCGGGGACGCTATGGCAGTTTCAATCAACCTTGGGACAAACGCCAAATCGGCAGGACTGACCCGCGAGGCAGCCAACCCGGCGGCGCCGCCGCGCCGCCCCGCCAACCGATGCGGCAAGGTTGTTATGATCTGCCATAGTCACAGGATTGCTGGGAACCGGCGCCTACGCCAAAGGCCGATGATCGGCACCACTCGCTGAATCCGGTTTTATTTTCGTGTCTTTAGGGTATTTCGTGGTTTATTAATCCACGCTTTCCAATATGAATCCGCATCTGTCCTTCCATCATTTCGGCCTGGCCGTCCGCCGCCCGGAGTCGGCGCGGAAGTTTGTCGCCGCGCTCGGCTATCAGCCTGGTGCCGCCGTCTTCGATCCCGCGCAAAACGTCCACCTCCAGCTCTGCACCCACGCCGCGCAGCCGGCGGTGGAAATCATCTGGCCCGGCGATACCACCGGCCCGGTGGACCAACTCGTCCAGCGTCACGCTTCCGGCATCATCTACCATTTGTGCTATGAGACCGACAACCTCGCGGCGGCGCTGGCGGGACTGACCGCCGCCGATCTGCGCCCCATGTGCATCTCCCCCGCCACGCCCGCGCCGCTGTTCGGCGGTCGTCCGGTGTCCTTCTACAACGTCGTGGGACTCGGTCTGATCGAGATTCTCGAACAGGATTTGCCGGCTCGATGAAGGTCAACCACGGATGAACCATTTTTAATTTTCAATTGCCGATTGCCAATTGCCGATTTCAAGGAATGTTAGTTTCAAGTTTTCAGTGTTCAGTGAGACTGGAAATTCAAACCGCGAACCACGCAGACCACGCGAAATCAGCAGGGCCGAACTGGAAGACTCAGCACCAAAAGTTTTTTCGCGTATTTCGCGTATTTCGCGGTTTCAACGGCTGATGTCTGATTTTGGCCACAGATGAAACACAGATCGGACATTTCCAATTTTCAATTGCCGATTTTCAATTTGAGCCAAATATACGGAAAAATTCAACGCCAAGGCACAAGGGCGCCAAGGCACTAATTACGATTTGAAACCAAGGCGGGGACGCTATGGCAATTTCAACTTACATTGGGACAAATGCCAGATCGGCAGGACTAACCTGCGAGGCACACAGCCCGGTGGCACCGCCGCCCTACCAAACGATGCGTCAAGGTTGTTATGATCCGCTATAGTTGATGGGAATGCTCTAAAAGTTCAGGCTTTGGCGGTAGCCGTGGAGTGTGGCCTCGATAAAACGGCGCCAGGTGAACAGCTTGGCCCGCGCCACAGATCGGCCGGCCAGTTCGGCCCGCAACCCGGTGGACTGAACCACGGACAGCATGGCCTGGCACCAGGCGTCCTGATCCGTCGGGGAGAGCAACAATCCGGCGTCGCCCACGACTTCCGGCATAGAGGTGGTGTTGGAAGCGATAACCGGCACGCCGCATTGCATGGCTTCCAGCGGGGGTATCCCGAACCCCTCGGCCAGCGAGGGAAATAAAAACGCCGTCGCCCCGCTGTAGAGCGCGGCCAGATCTATATCCGGAACAAAGCCCGGAATGATGATCCGGGACTGGAGACCGGGAAAGCGGGCCATGGCGGCCTGCGCAGCGGGGTTCCGGCCGGGATTGGGGCCGACAATGACCAGGTTGATGCCGGCCAGTTCGCCCGCCGCCACCAGCGCGCCAAAGCAGTGGATGAGATGCGGAAAGTTTTTGTGCGGGTCATGGGCGGACAGCGCGAGAAAATAGGGCGCGTCGCCTAGCTGATATTGTTTGCGCGCGGCCAGCAGCAGCTCGGGCCGGGTGACGGGATGGAACAGGTCCGGGTCGGCGGCCAGCGGGGTAACAAACACCCGCTCCGGCGGCAGGCGAGACAGATTCAAAACCTCGTTGCGCGTGGTCTCAGAGACGCAAAAGGCAAAATGCGGCGGCGTCAGGCAGGCCAGCACGGCCGACATGAGCTGGCCGGCCTTGGGCGAAAAATGCTCCGGATGATTGAGCGGGATAAAGTCGTGGCAGGTGAGAAATTTTCGCAGGCGGGGCGACTGCAGCACCGCCGCCGGAAACGGGGTGTGCGGCGAATGATATATGTCGGCCTGGTCCAGCCAGCGCGGGGACAGGCGGGTTTCCCCCCGCACACAAAACCAGGCGAGTTCCGCCAAGGCCCGCCGGCCGAGGCGCGCCGGCAGGGAACGATTCTGGATGTTCCGTTGAACCTGGCGAGCCAATTTCCGGGCCAGCCGGCTGCGGCCAAGCTGGGCAGGCGGCAGGTGCAAGGTCGTGGCCGGCGCCGCCTGTTGCGCGTTGAGAAAATCATAGGCCCCGGCCAGATGCGTGGTGGCGACATAGGACAGATCGCAGGCCTTAGCCGCGCGCAGGCCGTCAAACAATTGCCGGGCCACGCGCTGCGCACCACGCCGCGCGGAGGGGTCGTCGTGGGCATGGCCGAGAAAGCCGATGTCCAGGATGACTTTGGGTTTCATGCGTGATTCTTTGGCGGTGGATTGTGCGGGTTCTCCGGCCCCTTGGCAAAACTGAATCCATGCCGATGGCAGTTCTTGGCCACCTTGGGACCGGGCGGGCGCGTCACTCCGTGCGCGCCGTTTGGGTGAAACTGAAAGCGTTGGTTGGCAAACGCGGCGGGCGGTGGGTTTGATTTAGAATTAGGCACTTCACAAGCCCTGCCTGGTTATTATCCGCCGATGACGCAGATTTCGCAGATAAACCAGAGATACAATCTGTGTCCATCTGTGAAATCTGCGGACCAGCTTGTCCGGTGCATAATCCCGGGTTGATTTGATTTGAGTTGTGAGTAGTAAGTTTGGAGACTGAAGCAGCTTTTTAACGCCACACTGAAATGAATTCACCTACCACTTCCCAGCTTAAAGACTTTGGTTTTTATACTCAGAAAGCCCAGGTAGAGGGCGTGGCCGCCACGGCGGCGGCCATCGAGTTGATTCTGGGTCAACTCCCCGACCGAAATCGCTGGTGTGTGGAATTCGGGGCCTGGGATGGGCTGGTAGGCTCCACTTCGCGCCGCCTGATTCTGGAAGGTGATTATTCGGCGGTGCTCATTGAGGGCAGCCGGGAACGTTTTGCCGCGCTGCAAAAAAACTACGCGGGCAATTCCCGGGTGTTTGCGCGCAACCAGTTTGTGGGTTTCACCCCCACGGATGGGCTGGATGCCCTTCTCGCAGCGACGCCCATCCCGCTGGATTTCGATTTGCTGACGGTGGATATTGACGGCAATGATTATCATGTCTGGAGCGCAATCGTAAAATACCGGCCCAAGGTGGTGATGATCGAATTCAATCCCACCATACCGCCGGAGGTCAGCTTTATCCAGCCCGCCGACCCTAAAGTAAACCAGGGGAATAGTGTCAGCGCCTTGGTGGAACTGGGTAAACAAAAGAAATATGAACTGGTCGCCGTATTGGGGGTGAACGCCTTGTTTGTGACGGCGGAATTGTTTCCCGGTTTGGGAATCAAGGATAACCGCCTGGAGTCGCTGTGGACGGAGCGTGATTGTGTGACGTATCTTTTTGCGGGCTATGACGGGCGCATTTTTCTGCGGGGCTGCTGTAAGCTGCCGTGGCAGGAAGGAATGAAGCTGCATGAGCCGCAGGTCCAAGTCCTGCCCGGCTTTTTGCAGCGATATCCCTGGACCAGCAGCCATCGTCGCTGGCACATGGCTTTGACCCGTCCCGGCACCTTTCTCAAAAAAGTCCTGCGCCGGCTGGTGGGGGCCAAAAATTTATTATAGGGCACACCCACTCTGCGGGCATATAAAATTGAGTAAGCCGCGCTCCGTCCGGCAAACGGGATTTCGATGAAACAACGCCTGACAATCTGTTTTGGCCTGACGGGCTGGATCCTGGTGGCGCTTCTGGCCTATCTCGCGGCCCCGCGGATCCGGAATCACTTTTTCCTGCGCGTGCCGGCACTTAAGCGCGAGCAGTGGGCGCAGGTGCTGGCCCATAAAAAAAGCGAGCTGGCGCCAGCCTGGCATGATCCGCGCCCCTTGATGGTCATCGCGGGCGACAGCCAGATTGAGATGGGCGACTGGTATGACCTGTTCGGCGGCGCGTTCGCCATCCGGAACTGCGGGCTGTCCCGCGCAAAAATCGAGGATGTTTCCAGCCTGATCCCCGCCATCGGGGGGCCCCGCCCAAAAATCGTGGTCCTGATGTGCGGCGAGAATAATATTTTTGCGAAAGATTCCGTGGCCACCTGCCTCAAAGATTACCGGCAATTGCTTGCCGTGGTTCAAACGACCCTCCAGCCGGAGCGCCTGCTGGTGTTGTCCGTCATGCCGGTCAAAGAGTCGGGTCTGGATCCGTTCAGCCAGGATTTCAACCGGCAAGTGGCCGGGTTAAACCACGAGCTGGCCCCCCTGTGCCCCCAATTCAAGGCGGAGTTTGTAAACGTCAATCCGGTCCTGTTGGATCACCGCGGCGGTCTGGCGGCGGGGCTGACTCTGGACGGGCTCCACCTGAACGGGGCGGGTTACCAGCGCCTGGCCGGGGTGCTGACGGCGGCGTTTGCCCAGACCAATGACGCACCGGTTTATGAACTCCGCAACCCATAGCGGCCTGGAAAACAAATTGAGTTTTGCCCGGTTCGTCCGGCAAACTGAGGTTTCATGAAACGCGCCCTCATTGCCACCCTGTTCAACGAGGCGGATAATGTGTCCCGCTGGTGGGACAGTATTGTCCGGCAGACGGTGTTACCGCATGAGCTTGTGATTGTGGATGGCGGTTCCACGGACGGCACCTGGGAGCGCTTGCAGGAACTGGCGCGGTCATCGCCCGTGCCGGTGCGGCTGAAACAGCAGCGCTGCAACATCGCCGAGGGCCGCAATCTGGCCATCAAGATGACCGGGGCGGAAATCATCGCCTCGAGTGACGCCGGCAGTTTTCCCGATCCCCGCTGGTTTAGCGAAATCACCCGGCCGCTGCTGGAAAACGCCGCAATTGACATCGTGGGCGGGAAGAATGTGCTGCTGGCGGAAAACGAATTTCAAAAATTTGCAGCGCGGATGGAAGGGGTGCCGGCCGAACCCAAGGAGGGCGAACGCCAGGGTTCGGCGCGAAACACGGCCTACCGCCGCGCGGCCTGGGCAGCGGTGGGGGGCTATCCGGAATGGCTCACCCTCACCGGGGAGGACGCTTTGTTTAACTGGCAATTATTCAAGCTGGGCAAACGGTTTTCTTATAATCCGGCGGCGGTGGTGCGGTGGCAGATGCGCGAAACTGATGCGGCGTATTTCAAAATGTATTACCAATATGGCTATGGTTCCGCCGAGGCGCTGCTGGACCGGTCCTATTTTCTGCGGCGGATATTGATCATGCTTTTTCCACCAATATTATTATTTTCCCGGCATCGCTTTGCCTTTGTCGGGTTTCGCTACCGCCGGAACGTCGCCAGCGCCACGGGCTGGCTGGCTGGCCAGTTGCAGGGGCATCGCCCGCCGCCGGGCTGGTGCAGAAGGGAGGGCATTCTCCTGAGTCCGGAAGCCCAAGCCGGCCTAGCTCGCCGGCGTGTGCCCATATCGTGAAACGAAACCTGCGGCCCCCCCCCGAATCGTGTCAAACCCGACGGCTTAGCCTTTATTTTGTGGCCGTGGTCATTTAGGTTCCCGTCGGACGGATTGCGACCGTGATCCTCGCCAGCAAACACAGTTGTTCCAATGCACATTTTCCGAAGCCTCATTGGCCAGCTCAACGTGCGACGCGCGGCGCGCGCACGGCGGCGGTTCCGCGCCGGCTTTCCCGGGATGGTGCCGGCCATTTCCGGGGTCGACTGGAGCCGCCGACTCACCGACCCGACATCGTTCTATTTAAGTGGTTGCCATTTTTTTGACCACCACCAGCCGGAGCCTTGGCGGCGGCACCAGGAAGACTACACCCAGAACAGACACGGCTTTGGGGGCGGTGCCTTACGCGTCCGGTGGTGCTTGCGCTTCCGGGAATTCAAGCAGCCACCATTCGCGGGAAATCTGCAGATTGGCTATCATCGTTTTTCACCGCAAATCACCTTGTGAAAATCGTTATATTAACCACCGATAACCGAAATCACGATCGGGATTACACCGCATCACAGCCCCGGTTTGGCACCGCGCCGGCGGCATTATTGCAGGGTTTTGCGCTGTGGCCGGAAGCGGAAGTCCATGTGGTTGCCTGCGTGCGGTCGCCAGTGGTGTCGCCAGAAAAAATCGCGCCGAATATTTTTTATCATAGTCTGCTCGTGCCCAAGCTGGGCTGGCTGCGCACGGGCTACCTGGGCTGCATCCGCGCAGTGCGGCAAAAATTGCGCGAACTCCAGCCAGACCTCGTCCACGGTCAGGGAACGGAACTCGACTGCGCCATCAGCGCGGTTTTTTCCGGGTTTCCGAACGTAGTCACCGTCCATGGCAACATGCGTTCGGTAGCCCGCGTGAACCATGCGCGGCCCTTTTCCTTTAACTGGCTAGCGGCCCGCCTGGAAAGTTTCACGCTGCCGCGCGCGAACGGGGTGGTGTGTATCACGAACTACACCCGCAACGCCGTCCAAGACCTGGCCCGCCAGACCTGGCTGCTGCCCAATGCGGTGGACGCCAGTTTTTTTGACGCGCCCGCCACGCCCGCCCCCGATGCCATCCCGGTGGTCCTGTGCGTGGGGACGGTATGCCGCCTGAAAAACCAGAATGCCCTCATCCGGGCCCTCGACCCACTCACCGAACAAAAAAAATTCAAGCTCGTGTTCCTCGGTCACACGGATGCGGGCGACTACGGTGCGGAATTTCTCCGGCTGGTCAGCGCCCGTGCCTGGTGCGAACACGCCGGCTTTGCCGGGCGCGAGCGTTTAAAAGAACATTTCAGGAGCGCCACCGCGCTCGTCCTGCCCACGCTGGAGGACAACTGCCCGATGGTGGTGCTGGAGGCAATGGCGGCGGGCGTGCCCGTGCTGGCGTCCCGCATCGGCGGCGTGCCGGATTTGATTGAGCCGGAGCAAACCGGCCTGTTTGGCGATCCGCAGTGCCCGGAAACCTTCCGCGTCGGCATGGCCCGCCTATTGGCAGACCGGGATTTTTCCCGGCGGCTGGCAGCCAATGCCAGGGTCGAAGCGATGCGCCGGTTTCATCCCCGGGTCATCGCCCAGCGGCATCTGGAAATTTACCGCGAAGTGTTGGCGGTGAAAGCTTAACATGTATACCGAAAGCAAACGGCTGGAGTTTCTCGACAGTATCCGGGGGTTGGCGGCTTTGGCGGTGTTGCTTTCGCACACGCTGTTTGCGTTTGTCTGGCCGCCGGGCGTTTCCCATTTCATCAACCTGCCGCTGGTGAATGTGTTTTTCGACGGCAAGGGGGCGGTGGCCATGTTCTTCGTTTTAAGCGGATTTGTTTTGTCGCGCCCTTATGTGGTCCCTGCCAACGGAAAACCGCCCCGGCAAATCTTCCTGCCCACATTTTATCTACGGCGCCTGACCCGGATCTGGCTGCCCTGGCTGGGCGCTTTTGGGGCCAGCGCCCTGGCGCAGCGGTTTTTTTTTCAAGCGCCCATCACCGAACCGCCCACCACCGCCTGGCTGGATCAATTCTGGCATGTGCCGGTCACGTTGGAAAATTTCCTCCGCCAGTCCATTTTTGTGCTGCATGACAACCGCGTTCAATTACTCAATCAGGACTGGAGCCTCGGCATTGAATTGAAAGGTTCGGCGCTGATTCCGCTGTTTGTGTTGCTCGCCTCGGGCTGGCGCATGGCCGGCTTAGTGTCGCTCGGCTTCGCCCTGCTATTCGGTCTGCCGACCGGTTGTTTTTATGTCTCCTTTATCTTGGGCATTTTGTTGGCTAAATACCATGTCCAGCTCTTGCGCTGGTTGCAACCATGGTCGGCGATCTCCCGAAGTCTCCTGCTGCTGACGGGGTTGTTTTTTTATGAATTTCACCATGTGGGAATGAGTTACCTGCGCCTGCCGGCATATGAAAATTATTACTGGTGCGGAACCAGCATTGGTTGTGTGCTGATTTTGCTGGGTTGCCTGTCGAGCCATCGCCTGCAAAGGTTATTAAATCGGCCGGTGCCAGTTTTTCTGGGGCGGATTTCCTACTCGGTCTATCTGTTGCAATTCATCGTGATCCTGTGCGTGCTTCCGCCGTTCGTCCGGTGCCTGAATGTGCTCGGATTCGACCAGCCCATTTTGCTGCTGCCTCTGACTGTGATCGTCAGCGTCGGCCTGACAGCAGCTCTCTCAGCCATCAATTATCGTTTGGTTGAAATGCCCTGCATCCAGCTTGGCCATAATCTCACCGCCATGATCCAGCGCCGTTTGGGAAAAACTTAAAAGGGCAGCAAAATCATTGCCCGGCGCCATCTAGAAATCTCCCGCACCCGAGGACGGGCGCACCCCGCGCCTCACCCGATTATTTTTTCATAGACCGATTGCAACTGGCGGGCGACTTCCGGCCACGTGGCTGGCCGGGGCGGGCGCGGCAAGCCCGGCGCGGCGGCGTAAAATTGCTTCAGCGCGGCGGCCGTCACGGCGACGTTCTCCGTGACCGGGCAAAACGCCGCGCCAGCGGGGAACGAACTGCGCGCCCACGGCAGGTCGCCCAGCAGCAGCGGACACTCGCAAGCCGCCGCTTCGAGCGCGGACAGGCTCAAACTTTCCATCGTGCTCAACAGCACAAACCCACGCGCGGCGCGATAGATGGCCGCCAGTTTTACGCGGTCGTTGATGCCGCCCTCGTAACGGATGAATCGGGGGTTGGCTTTGGCCAAGGCAAAAAACTGCTGCGCGTAGTCATCGCTTTCGGCATAGGCCGCGCCGATGATCCAGACCGGCACCTGCGCGAGGACCGCGGCCCGGGCCAATTCGAGGACGCGCTTGCGCCCGGTGATCGTGGCGGTGCAGACGAGCCAGGGCCCGCGCCCGGCCGGGGGCGATTGAAAAAAAACGTCCTCCACGCCGTTGGTCACCACGAAGATTTTTTCCGGGTCGGCCCCGAATTTATAGGCCATCAGGTGTTTTTCCCAGGCCGTGAGCGCGATGCAGGCATCGGCCAGCCGGTAAGGTTCCCAGCCGAAGGCGTTCGCCACAGCGCGCGGGGCAAACTGCTCGACGCCCCAGCGGAATACCCGGCGCGCGCCGCGCTGGAGGGACGTCTGCGAACCCTGCGCGGTGAGCAGATTGGCGAGGATGACCTTGAGGTTTTTCTGGTGCGCAAACCGGATCTGATCCACGGGCATCAGGCCGACATAGTGGATGAGGTCGCCGGTCTGATGTTCATCCCACCAGCGGAGCGGTTCGGCGTCCACACCGATCTCGCGCAGGGCGGCGAGGGTGCGCTGGATCTGGATGGCCTGACCGCCGTGCGCGAGCGCAAAGGGAAGCGTGCAGTTCACCAGGATTTTCACGCGAGAAATTTGCCGTCTGCCGCGGCGGGGGGCAATGCGATTTTGCAAAAGATATCATAGTGCGCGTTGCTCCGGGCGCGCCGCCTACTGCCAAAACCAAAACACACCAAGAAGCGCAGGAAGGGAGAGTATCCCGCGGTGGCCCCAATTGGCTATAGGCATTGGGCGTTAGGCGGTGGGCGAGGGGACAAAGAGGATGGAAGATAGAAGTTAGCAGATGGCAGATGGCAACCCGCTTGGCGCGGTGGTGGCAATCCGGCTGCGCCCTGCCTCAACTCATGTTGATCTGACCGGACAGCGAGGCGCAACGCGGGATGGCCGAGGTGTCGAGGCCCAACAGCCGGCAGGCTTCGGCAGCCACGCGCACGGAATTATTACAGCTGCGCTCGTCGGGATAGACGTGGGCCATCGTCGCCAGATACAAGCGCCGGAGCGGCGTGCGGCCGGCGGGGACTTTCCGGGAAAAATTCAAGTCGCAGACGACCGCCGCCGTGCGGCTGGAAAACACCTGAATCCTCAAAATGTCCGCGTCCGCCAGGTCGGGATG
Source organism: uncultured Verrucomicrobia subdivision 3 bacterium (assembly GCA_903921455.1). The sequence continues at coordinate 47,252 of CAIXPZ010000013.1, forward strand.
GATTTTTTTCAGCCCGGCCAGCATCAGGTTCCGGGTCGCCTCCGGGGACATCGTCGCGAGCTCGTCGCTGGCGGCGAAGTAGCGGGATAAATAGACCAGATGCCGTCCCTGATACTCGCTGGCGGGGATGAGATTGGTGTGTTCGATGATGCCGCCGAAGGGAAACCCCGGATCGGCGATGTTCAGCCAGTAAGTCGAGGACAGCGGCCGGCTTAACTCCAGCACCGTGCACACCGCCCCGAAGTATTCAATCTGCCGCAACTGCGCGGCGTAATCGGCGGCCACCGGCTGGAGGAGTCCGGCCACCTGCGGGGTGGGGATGGTGAACAAGAAAGCGTCCGCCGTAAATTCGCCCGCGCCCGCCTGCAAAGAGGTCACGGCGCCGTTCTGCACCGACACACTGCGGACGGCGGCGTCGGTGAGGAGGCGGACCCCGAGTTTTTCCAAGGCGCGCAGCAGCGCTGCCAACAGCACGTGCAGGCTTCCGTTCAGGTAGCCAAGTTTTTCCTGGCCGCCTTTTCGGGAATTAACCCGCTGCCGCAGCCGGCCGATCATCCACGCCAAGGGGATTTTGTCGGCGTAGGGACCGAATTTTACCCGCAGCAGCGGTTCCCAGAGCGACTCGGTGGCCTGGCGGCCGGCGTGGCGGTAAAACCAGTCCAGGGCGGGGACATTTTCGTGCGTCTGCCATTGAGCGGCGCGGGCAAGATACAGGCTGGTCAGCGCAAACCGCGCCTTGTCGCCCAAGCCCATCGGCTTGAACCGCAGCAGATCGGCGGGGGCGTTGAACGGATAGTTGTGCCCGGCCCGATAAACCCCCATGGTCGCGCTCCGGAACTGCATCCGGTCTTCCATCCCCAATTCCCGCAGCAGCCAAAGCAGTTCCACATCCCGCGTGAAAGCGTGGTGATAAAAATGTTCCAGCCGGTTGCCGCCCACGGCAAAGGTGCCCAGCAGGCCGCCCATGCCCGGGGATGCTTCCAGAACGGTGACGCGGACCCCCGCCCTGGCCGCGAGATAGGCCGCCGCCAGGCCGGTGATGCCGCCGCCGACCACAATCAGGCTTTTCATTGTTTTATCGGGTGGCCAGCGGGGTTGGCCGCCGAGGACGCCGCCGGCCGGAAGGACAGCCAGCGGTTCAGGTTGTATTGGAGAAGCACGACAACGATCAGGGTGGCGAATTTGGCCAGGTATTTATCGCAACCATAGCGGCCGATGAGCACGTGCAGCAAACCGGCGGAGGACAACCAGCCGAGGCCGGCGATGGTGAAAAAGCTCAACAGGCGCAGGGCGATCTTATCGGTGACGCGAAAATTGAATTTCGCGTTGAGGAGGAACGAGAGCAGCGTGCCGCCGGCGTAGCCGACAGCGTTGGCGGCCTGATATTCGAGCAACCGGCTTTTCACCAACAGCGAATAGACGCCGAAATCCAGCGAGACGCCGCTCGCGCCGATCACGCAGTAGAGGAGGAACTGTTTTTTGGAGCGCAGGAAATGCTTCACGCGGCGAAATTAGCTTTTTTCCGGCAAGCCAACGCCCGCGCTGTCGCGGACGATCCACAGCGGCCGGCCCTTGACCTCCTCGTAGATACGGCCGAGATACTCGCCGAGGATGCCGAGGCAGATGAGCTGCACGCCGCCAAGGAACAGGACGGAAATGACGATCGTCGGGAAGCCGGCGCCGGGCGCGAGGCCCAGCTTGGCAAATTGGGAGGAAAAAATTTTCTGCGCGAGCGTGAACAGGACGCCAAAGAAGGCCAGAGCGGACACCCCCAGCCCGAGATGGGTCGCCAGGCGCAGCGGCAGCGCGGAAAAGGAAAACAAGCCGTCGGCGGCGAGCTTGAGCAGCTTGCGCAGATTGTATTTCGGCTCGCCGGCGGCCCGCGCCGCACGCTCATACGGCACGCCGATCTGGCGGAAGCCCGCCCAGGCGCGCAGCCCGCGCACAAACCGGTTGCGTTCGGGCATGGCGTTGATGGCGGCCACGACGCGCCGGCTCATCAGGCAAAAATCCCCGGAGTCCAGCGGAATGTCAAAGGCCACCAGCCGCGCCATCAGCCGGTAAAAGGCCCAGTAGCAAATCCGTTTCAGCCAGCCTTCCTTGCGCTTCTGGCGGACGGCATACACCACGTCGTAGCCCTCCCGCCATTTTGCCAGCAGCCGGGCGATCTCCTCCGGCGGATCCTGCAGGTCGGCATCGATGATCACCACGGCGTCGCCGCTGGCGAAATGCAGGCCCGCGCTCACGGCGGTCTGGTGGCCGAAATTGCGGGCAAAGGCGACGCCGCGCCAGCGCGGATCCTCGGCGTGGCGGGCCTTAAGGAGTTCCCAGGTGCGGTCGCTAGACCCATCATCCACGCACACGACTTCATAGTCGGCATTCCAGGTGGCCGCGACGGCGCCCAGCCGTGCAAAGAGCCGGGGCAGCACGGCTTCCTCGTTGAAGCACGGAACGATGATGGAAATCTTCGCGGGACTCGCCATTTGACTGCGGGTTGTATGCGCGTTGTTATTCCAGCGCAAGTCCAAATTGCTGGCCCGCTTGAGCGGCCGGCCCAGCCCCGTTGCCGGATTGGGCCGGGCGCGGCCGTATATTCCGGTATATGTAGCATCCCGTGATATGGGGTTTGTAGCCGGTGGGATAGCGGGTTGTTTGGATCCACTGGTCGGGAACGCTGGCGACGAGCTCGAAATCGCGCTGAAAGGCGGCGCCCTGCTCCGCCGTGAAGATCTGGCACCACTGCTCGTGGATGTTGCGGTCGGGGCCGGGAAAATCCGCCGCCGTCGGGTAGGGGGCCACCACCAGGTTGTAATCCCGCAAGTCCAGTTTTTCACCCCAAAACCACAGGGATTTATTGTGACCGGGGACTTGGTAATAATAGCCCGATCCGGCCAGCACACGGTCGCCGGGCTGAACCTGTTGCAAAATCAACCCGGCAATTTTTTCCTGGGTGGCCCGGTAAGGGAGCCCGAAATTTTCGGCCAGCGGAATATAGGTCATGATCAGGCCGGGAGCAATGACCGCCGCGGCCGCGGCGAATCGCAGTCGTCCCGCCCAGCGCGGGGACATCCGCGGTTGCGCCCACCCCTTAAGTTCATCAAAAGCCAGGGCGAAAAGCAGGCAGATGACCGCCAGAAAGTGGACCGAATAGGCGATGGTATAGGGTTCAAAAGAACGGCAGGTCCAGATAAACAGCAGCAGGCCGCCGGCGGCCAGAGTTTTCCACCGCCGGGGATACTGCAGCCTTTTCCAGCCCGCCGCCAGCAGGCCGGCAATAATGACCAAGGGAACCGCCGGATTTTTCCCCACCGTTAAGGTGATCAGCCGGATCGCCAGCTGCCCGAAATCCCGGGATAGATGATGTTTCAATTCCAGCATGAAGGAAAATTGCTGCTGCCACGCCGCCGGGGCGGCGAGGATTTGCGGCAGCCAGAGCAATGAAGCCGTCAGACCGCCCAAGCCGAAGAGCGTCAGCCACACCAGCAGCCGCCCCAGGTGGCGGGGTGATTCCAGCGCGGAGATTTGCCAGGTGATGACGATAACCGCCCAAAACACGCCACCAAATTGATGGGCCATGCCGCTCAAGCCGATCAGGAGGCCCGCGCCATAGGCCCGCCCGCCGGGCCGTTCATGCCCGACGCCGGGTTGGGTTGACCACCACAGGGCCAGCAGACCAAACGCCAGCGCCAGGACATCGGGCCGGCCGATATCACTTTCCGCGACCCGATTGGTGACAAAAACCAGGGCGGCGAGCAGGGCCGACGACGGGGTTGCCCAGCGCCGCATCATTAAAAGCAGAGATCCGGCGGCAAGCAGGAGAAACAGCCAGTCGGCCAGCCGGCGGGCGGCCGTGCTGGTGCCCGCCGCTTCAAAGATGGCCACGCGCAGATAAGCGGCCAGGGGGACGTTCAGAAAATAATGGCGGTCCAATCCCGGAACGCCTTTGGCCTCCAATTGCCGGGCCAGCCCAGGTGCCGCAAAGTGGCCGCTATTGACATAGTTCACGGCCGGCTCGGTATAGACCAATTCGTCAATCGAAGTGACCGACGGCGGATAGCCCTGTAACGCATAAATCAATCGCAACGCCAGAAACAGCAGCAGCAGCCCCAGCAGCCATTTCTCTGAAGTCCCCCATGCGGGAGGGGGGGCGGTGGACGGATGATTCATGAGCGGGTGAGGATGGATTAGGGAAGCATCGACGGCCGGCGGGAGTCACGGCCGCGCCGGAGCCGCACCGCTTCCTCGTCGAAGTCTGGGATGGTGACGGGGTGATTGGCCATGGCGCGCAGCGCGTAGTTAAAAGCTCAGCGGCCGGTCGGCGCAAGTCAAAATATCGGACCTGATTTTCAATCCCGGGGGGCGGGGCGATTGCGGTTCAGTTGGTTTTGGCGGCGGGGATTGGTGGCGTGACCCGCTGGGTCTCGGGCAGGCGGCCCAGCAGCCAGACGCGCAGCTTCGGGCGGCGGCCCAAACGGTCACCGATCCAACTGCTGATCAGACAGAGAAATCCCGCGAGGAACGGCGCCCCCAGCCAGGAAAACCAGGGGGAACCCTTCGCGGGATGAATCATGGTGGTGAGGATTTCTATCAGATAAGTTTGCAGGAGATAAATGTCGAGGCTTTGACGGCCCCAGGCAGATAGCCGCGCTGATTTTATCCGTTGGTAAATCCGGAACAGCAGCAGCGTAAACAGGGCGGAGATGACGGCCCCGGCCAAATAGCGCAAGGCGATGTTGGACCAGTTGGCCGGGGTTGGCCACATCCGGGTGGTATAAACATAGGTGTCAGTGGTCCACAACAAATAGCCGCCGAGGCTGGCCGCCATCAGCACGGCCAGCGCCGGCCAAGGCAGGGTGGCGGGCAGCCGGATTTGATCACCCTTGGCCAGCGCGTAGCCGAGACAGAAAAACGGGAACGTGTATTTGATGAGGTAAAGGTAGGCGCCCTCCGGAGCAAACAGCAGCGCCACCGACGTCACCGCAAATAGTTCCAGACGGTCGAGCCGGAATTGTTTTAACCCCGAGACCACAACGGTGGAAAAAAACACCGCCCAGAGAAACCAGAAGCCGGGTTTGTAATAGACCAAAAATTGGCGGAAGGCGTGCCAGCCCCCGGCCAAGGTGTTCGTCTGCCAGACAAAAATCAAAAAGCGGGCAACCAGATACAGCAGTGGCCAGCATAGGGCGGGAATGATGACCTGGCGGAATCGTCTCCCGACGCAGTGGCGCAGATCCGTGCGGGCAATGGCGCGGAACGACACATATCCGCTGACCGCCATGAACAGGACCATGTGGAACGTATAAATGGCCTTGAACAGCGGGTCGCGGTAGTAGCAGGCATCGCCCTGGCAGCCCACATACTGGATCAGGTGGCCCCAGACCACCAGAAAGATGAGCGCCCCCTTCAGAAAGTCGGCAAAATCATTGCGGATGGCAGTTGGCGTCGGCACGGCGCTCGGAAATCGGGATGAGGTTGTCTCGGGATGCGTTTGACGGTCGGGGAAAAGTTAACCGGTAATACACCTGCCGGGCAAGCGCGGCTTTTCGCTCCCCGGGATTTCTTTCCGCCGGGCGGCCATTCACCGCAGCAACCAGCGGGCGGCGGCGCTATCGGGGCGGCCCAGGTATTGCTCGGCGTTGAGATATCCGGTGGCGAGCCGGGTGTCCCCGGCGGCGGCGGCGGTCCGGCCCGGATTGAGCGCCGGGTTATCCCCGCGCGGGGGTAAAGGCTCCTTCATTTCCGCCAGGGTCTGGAAACCAAACGTTCGCACCGTGGCGGCATAGGAATAATCATAATGATTAGTGATCAGGTTCCACCACGGGCGGCCGAGGGGATATGCGGCGCCGATGAGCAGGCAGCCGATGAACAGCAGGAACAGCGGTCGTTTGAGCGAGAAAGCATCGCTTTGCAGGCACCGGACCGCGCACAGGGCGGCCACCACCAGGGCGGGCGTCCCGGCCTGCAACCGCTGGTCGCCGCTGTGGCCGAACTTCCAGAGCGGGAGCAGCACCAGCAGACCGGCGGCCAGGAGAAACAGGGGGCGCCATTCGCCCAGCATGCGGTATTTCCGGTCAATGAGGAATAGCACCAGGACCGGGCTTAATTCCAAGGCGACAAACAGGAGGTAGAATATCAGCCATTTTCCGCCGGGGGCGAAATTCCAAAGGAAGCCGTGATCTTCCAATGCCAGATGACCCTGATAATAAACCCCCAGGATGGCCAGCAGGCTGCCGCCGCCCACGAGGTTGATGCCGCTGAAATAAGCCCGCCACGGCACGCGCCGGATCGCGGCCAGCGGGATCAGCAGCAACCCGATGCAGGGAATCGGGCTCCAGAACAGGCACGCGCCCCAGACAAAAACCGCCCCCCGCGGGTCTTTTTTGATCCAGAGCATTTCATAAAACAGCGCCAGCCCCAGCAAGCCCGGCATCCCGTGTTGGGGCTGATATTGCAGCTTGGTGAAGAAATCGTAATAACTATGATACAGGCCCAGCTCACGCAGGGTGTTCTGCACCGCGATGTAATCCAGCCAGCCGGGAATGCCGGCGCGCTTCAGCGCCAGCAGCCCGATGTTGGTCGCGGCAAACAGCAGAAAAATCACGAGGGTTGTCTTCGGCGACCGGGTGAATGCGGCAACCCAATAAAAAAACAAGGCCACCCCGGCAAACATCCACAAAAAAGTGAGGGCCGGCATCGCGGCATCGCCCAGAAGGCGCCCGCCCAACGCCGGGGGCAGGAAGAATCCCAAGCCATAACAGAGATAACTGTTGTGGCCATCCGGCTGGGGATACGTCACCGGCCAGGCCAGATGCACCAGGTCGTGATAGAGCAGGTTGTTTCTGAGATAATCAGATACCTGCGGCACGAAGCCGCCCGCCCCGGCCAGCAGCGTCCAGAAAAACGCCAGCGCCAGGACGAACATCAGATCCCGGCGACCCAGACCCGCCCGCGGTTCCGAGCCCGGAGTGACCGGCGGCGGCTGTTGCCGCACCAGCCAAGCCGCACAAAATAATACCACAGCCGCCGCCGGGAGCCCCAGCCACGGGCGCACCCAGGTGGTCAGAAAAATCAGGGCGGGCAGAACCAGATACGCCAGCGTGAGCGGGAAGAACCAGGGATGGAGTTTCGGGGGTTGAGCAGTGCTGGCAGCCATGGTGATGAATGTAAAATAGTGCCAAAGGCGACGGCGAAACAGCGTAACGGGTTGCCAGCCCTTGGCAATGCAATTGCAGCCGGGGAGCGCGGCAGCGCCCGCGGCATACCAGGAAGGGAGAGTTGCCCACGGTGACCAAGGCTATAGGCGGTGGGCATTGGGCGGTGGGCGAGGGAACAAAGTGGATGGAAGATAGAAGTTGGGAGATGGCAGTTGGTAACTCCGCCAGGAATGACCGGATTCCGGTTGCCTTGGTCGGGGACGGCGGGTTAAATTGAGCGCGTGTTTTTTGACCCCGCCCTAATCTGTTTTTGATTTGAGCCATGATGACGAACCCCGCTGCCGCCATGCGCCTGCTGATCACGTATGTGATCTGCATTCCGGTGGCGGGTTTTCTGGGGTATCTGCTGACCGACCCGATGGATTACAGCACCATGGGTTTTATCGGGATCATCGCCGCGCTGCTCATCTCGCCGATTTTTATCCGATGGCACTATCCCATGATGATATTCGGCCTGAACTGTCCGATGATCATGTTTTTTATCTTCACCCGGCCCCCGCTATGGGAGGTGATGGCGGTGATCACGTTGACGATCTCGCTCGTGGAGCGGGCCTTGAGCAGCGAGCGGCGGTTTATCAGCGTGCCCAGCCTGACCTGGCCGCTGTTCTATATCGCAGCGATGACCTATATGACCGCCGAGCTGACCGGCGGCATCAGTCTGCACATGCTGGGCGGGAGCGGGGGCGGGGGGCGCAAATACCTCATCGTTTTTTTTGGCATCGCGGCTTACTTTGCCCTGACCAGCCGGGTCATCCCCAAGGAACACCGGAAACTTTTCATCTGCCTCTATTTTTTATCCGCTCTGCCGGCCTTTGTCAGCGATCTCTTTCCCTTCCTGCCCAAGCCCTTCAGCTACATCAACCTGTTTTTTCCCCCCTCCGGCGCCGGCGGTGGAGCGGAGGGATCCGTTGAACTGGGCACCACGCGGCTGGGGGCTTGCGCCACGACGGCCGGTGTCTTGGCCAATTTCATGCTGGTGCGCTACGGACTGCGCGGGGTTTTTACCGGCGGCAGCGTGTTCCGCGTGCCCCTGTTTCTGGGTCTGTTGCTGCTGACGATGTTGGGCGGATTTCGCAATGTGATTTTTTTCTATGCGATGGCGATCCCCCTGCTGTTTTTTCTGGAAAAGTTGTATAAAACCTCCCTCCTATTCGGGTTCATCATCGGTGGATTGCTGTGCGGGAGCCTGCTGGTGCCCTTTGGTCCGCATTTACCCTACACGTTTCAGCGCAGCTTGTCCTTCATTCCACTGGTCCATTGGGATGCGAGTGCCAAATACTCCGCCGAGGACAGCACTCGCTGGCGCTTGGAAATGTGGGCCCAGCTTTGGCCCCGGGTGCCCAGCTATCTGCTGCTGGGCAAGGGCTGCTCCCTATCCGAGGAAGATTTTCAGAGTATGGGCTCCGGAGCGTTCGCCGGCACCGGCGCTCAAATGGATGCCAGCCAGACATCGCTGGCGATTTCCGGCGATTATCACAGTGGACCCCTTTCCACCCTCATTCCGTTTGGCCTCTGGGGCGGCATCGGCATCCTCTGGCTCATGGCCGCCAGCACGCGGGTCATTTATCGAAATTACCGCTATGGGGATCCGGAGTTGCGCACCGTGAACGCCTTTCTGCTGGCAGGTCAATTAAGTCATGTGATCGGCTTCTTTTTCATATTTGGCGCCTTTGTTAACGATGTCGGCACCTTTGCCATGACGGCGGGCTTCAGCATCGCCTTGAATCAGGGCGTCTGTGGACCCAAACCGGCACCGGCCGTGGTGCAGCGCTTCAAACCGGCTTTGGTGGGCACTCCCCAACCCGTGTAGCGAAAGGCTGGAAAGCGGATGGTGAACCGCGTTGTGCGCATATCCCGAATGAACCTAACTTCAGCAGTTGAAACCGCGAACCATGCGAAATATGCGAAAAGAAATAGGCTTATCCAGTTGACCAACATTCTGGGTAGGGCGCGTCACTCCGTGTGCGCCGCCATTTGTCAACCGACGCATCCGGCGGGCAGCGGACTGCCCGCCCTGCCAATTTTTTTGGATTGTTTGTGAACCGTATCATTCCTCAAAGCAAAGGGTGTTGGTGGCCAGGGCCGTTCACTCGTTGGGGGCAGTGTTTGGGCGCTGCGGATTCCCGTTCGTCCCTGATGATTTCGCGGGGTTCGCGGTTGCTCCCAACTGCGGTTTCTCGGCTGAAAGCCCGATATCAAATCGCAAGTTTCCGGTCTCGGGTTTCCATTTTCCCCCCTGCCTCCGAGGTGTCCGCGTGAAACCCCGGTTGCTCGTTCTGGAATTATGGGGGCTGGGCGACCTGGTCATCGCCACGCCCTTCCTGCGGGCGGCGGCGGAGACATTCGCCGTCACGCTGCTGGCCAAACCCTACGCCCAAGAATTGCGCCCGCGCCTCTGGCCGGCGGTCGAGGTGGTGCCGTTCACCGCGCCATGGACGGCTTTCCGGGGCAAATACCAACTCTGGCGCTGGCCCTGGGGGGAAATCCTCCGGCGGGGCCGCGAACTGCGGGCGAAGGAATTTGACTATGCCGTTTCGGCCCGCTGGGATCCGCGCGACCATCTGGTCCTGAAAATCATCGGGGCCCGCGAACGCCTGGGCTTCGCGCGGTTGAAAAGCCAGCGCTATCTCACACAGGCGCTGACGCGGCCCGCGCCGCTGGCGCACCGCAGCGAATACTGGCGGGTGGCGGGGGCGGCCCTGGGCCTGGCCTGGCCGCCGGAGCCCCAAGTAATGGCCCAGCCGATGGTGCGGCCACCGGTGGTGTTCATCCATTCCGGCGCACGGCTGCCCCTGCGGGTGTGGCCCCTCGATAATGTTCATGCACTGGTGCTCGCCTTGCGGCAGCAAGGTTATACCGTGCAGGTGGCTTGCGATGCCGACCAGCGCGACTGGTGGTCAGCCCGGGGCGAGCCCGCCGTTTGTCCGCACAGCGTCACCGAGTTGCTCGGCTGCCTGGACCGCGCGGGCGTGTTCATCGGCAACGATTCCGGCCCCGGCCATCTGGCGGCGAGCTGCGGACTGCCGACGTTCACGCTGTTCGGGCCACAGCTACATGAGTGGTTCGCCCCGCTGCACCCGGCGGCCGAGGTGTTCGAGGGCCGCGCCTGTCCCTACAAGCCGTGCTCGGATTACTGCCGCTTTGCCACGCCGTTCTGTTTGTGGGACGTGCCGGTCGAGGAAGTCCGGCCGCGCGTGGAACGTTTTCTAGCCCAACATCTGCCCACGCCCGGCGCCGGCGACGGGGCGATTTTAGAAACAGGCTTGCCCGGCGAGAGATAAATTTCGCGCGCCCGGATCCGCACGGATTCATCATCGATTCAATTTTACAAGGGTCCAGTCCTCAAAACTGGCTTGGTCGCGGCCGGTCAGGGCCCGGTTCAACTTGAATTGAAACACCATTTCCGCGTGGTAATCCCGGCACCACGTTGCCACATCGCAGCCGTAGCGCTCCCTCACCCCATCCTCGGTGATCACAGCGTAAGGCACGTCCGGCGGCGGCGGGGTTTGGCGGCCCGGCGGCAGGCCCAGTTCCACCACTGCGCGACTGCCAATCGGCTTCCACAGGGCGTAAGGCGTTTCGCGAAAACCGCCGACATAGCCGAGCTTCTTTACCTCTTTGGGAATGGCCGCCTGCAGGGGCACGAGCGGATCCCGCAGATTAGCCCATAAATGGTAACGTTTCGGGATGTAACTCAACGACGGCTTGGATTCCAGCCATGAGAGGAACGGCGGCGGCAACAAGGGCCGGACCGGCGTCAGGACAATCACCGGCACCGCCATCAACGCGGCGGCTCCGGCCGCCCAGGCGGCAACCCGGCGCCGTTCAAACCCGCCGACCCGCGGCAGGCGCAACAGGGAGATAATCAGCAGCGGATAAAACGGGGCGCCATAGCGGGGCGTATGCGACAGCCCGATTTTCATCAGCACCACCGCAAAAGCCGGCCACGCACAGAACAGCGCCAGCCGCCAGCAGAGCGGCAGCGGCCGGCCGGCGACCGCCGGCGGCCGCCGGATGAACCAGCCACCGATCACAATCAGGACAAGATAATTACTGACGCCGAAACCCAGGCCAGCCCCGCCCTCGTAAGCCAGATCGCCAAAGGAAATATTTCCCCCGACACCGTGTGCCCGCTGCAGCCACGGCAACATCGGCGCGAGCAAATGCTGAATAGCGTCATGGGCCCGCTCGAGATTGTGCTGGCCGGGGAAAACGGGCGGCTGCGCCGCGTCGTTCGCCAGAAAGAGCACATTGGCCGCCAGGGCGCCGATGGACCCATGGGTTCGCACATTCCATTGGTCGTTCGGATCGCCGGTCCAGTCGCCGGTCATCTTCCAGCAGAGCAGGGCCAGCGGCAGAAACGAACACCACCCGGCCAGCAGCACCACAAGCGGCGTTTGCCAGTGCCACAGTTTCACGCGCCCCAAGGCCGGCAGCAGAAAAAGTCCCAGCGGCAGCAGCAGCGGCGCGTTGGAAAGTTTTGCCCCCGTGATCAAACCGGCGGCCAGCAGCGACATGAGGAACAGGCCGTTGCGGCCGGTGTGATAAGCGGCCACCGCAAAGCCCACGGCCGCGAGCGTGAAATTCATGGAGTAACCGTCGTTCTGCAAGCCGCCGCACTGGAGCGCGAAGCAATAGCCGGCCGGCAGCAGCCACATCCAGCGCCGGGCGCTCCGGCCACTGACGCCAAGCCAGCGGAAAACCACAAAAATCAGGCCCGGCGCGAGCAGGAACGGCACCCAGCTCAACAGGAATAAAAACCGGTCGCTGTGCGTCAGCTCCAGCACCGGCAGCATCTGCCATTCAAAGCCGCAACTGCTGAAATCGAGCCGGTGATCCAGCGTGCCGATCCAATACCACTGGTTCGCCGCCCACCAGTCGAGCACGCGCGGCAGCCGGTAGGTCGTTGAGTCAAAACTCCACGGCGAGTAACTCAACGCGCCGATGAGCGACAACACCGCAATGCCCGCATAAATCAGGGGCAGCGGCCGGAACATCCAGGCGCGGCGATGAAGCCAGGTGCGCGCGGGCGTGGCCGGCCGGGTTGACCGCAGCCAGAACCAGACGGCCCCCAGCAACAGCGGCGATGCCAGCAAATGGCCCCAGCCATTCAAAAGATGCAGGAGGGAAAGCCCCCAGCCGCAGGTGGAACACCAGGCGCCCCAGATCAGCCAGACACCAGCCAAGCGGAGCGCCAAGGGAAGATCATTTTTTGGTGAGTTCATTTACCCGTTTTATGCTGGGCCACGGCTTCAGCGTAAAAATTCCGCATCCGCTCGTTGATCTCCCGCATGGTGTAATTTTTTTGCACATGCGCCCGCGCCGCCGCCGACATCGTGGCGAGCAGCGTCCGGTCGCGGTCCAGCTTCGTCAGAAAATGGGCCAGGTCGCGCACGGCTTCCGCCGGGTTGGTGGGGGCGGCGGCAAAACCGGTTTCCGGCGTGATCTGCGACGCCGGCCCGCCGATATCCAGGCACCCGACCGGCCGGCCGGCGGCGAGCGCCTCCAGACAGACGTTGCCGAAGCCCTCGTGCAAGGCCGGATGCAGCAGCACATGCGCCTGGCCGAGCCGGCTCAACACTTCGGCGTAGGCCGGCAAATTGCCGAGAAATTTAATGCGCGAGGCCAAGCCCGTGCGCGCCGCCGTCTTTTCCAATTCGCGGCGGAACGGGCCGGTGTTGACGATCCACAATTCAGCGTCCGGACTATTCCGGGCAAATTCCGCAAACGCCCGGATGGCCAGATAAAATCCCTTCCAATGCACGTGCCGGCCCACGCAGATGGCGCGCAGCGGGCCGGGCGGCGGCGGCGGCAGCTGGCCGAACTGGGCGAGGTCCGCACCGGTCAACGCCATCTGCGGCATCCGTTCCACCCGCGAGGCGCCCAGACGCTTGAGCGCGGCGCAGCTTTCGCGCGTGACGCCGATGGCGATGGTCGCGGCGCGGGCGGTGTCCCGCAAGGCGGCGCCGCGCTCGCACAGATTCCGGACGCCGTCGCGCGCGGCTTCTTCAAGCTGGTAACGCCACGGCAATTCGCGCACAAAGGAACGGGGCGGCGTCTCGGCCGCCCCCACGGGCCCCCAGATGAAGGGCAAATTCAATTCCCGCAGTCCGCTGGGCGACCAGTAGCGGCCGTAGGTGACGTGATGGACGAGATCAAATTGGACCTTCGCGTGCAGGTCGCGGACAAGGCCGCGCAGGTTTTCCTGCCAGAGGTGATAATAAATCGCGGCGGTCGCGCCGTGCCGGCTCATCCAGTGGAGCGCGGGCGGCAGCTTGAAAAAAACGGGATGAAAATTCGGCAGCGGCTTCTTGGCCAGCACCGGCTCGGTGAGCTCGCGGTATTGGTGCGCGTCGGCGATGACGGCCCAGACCTCATGTTCGCGCAGCGCCTCGTTGATGGCGCGCCAGGCATTACCCGGCTCCGAGGTCTGACACGGAAAACAGGAGTAGGTCGAGAGGAGAACTTTCACAGCGCGTCAAAGCCGGCTCCACCAGATCGGCGTGGGCTTCGGCACATCAATAATCACGCGGCGGCCGGGGCTGGCCTGGGTGTAGATGGCATAGCTGGTTTTTTTCAGCGAGAAATGTCCGTGCGCGAGGCGGCGCAGCCGGTGGTTCAACACCCACAGCGGCTTGCCCAGCCGCACGGCGGCGGGAATCATCGCATTGGTCGCTTGTTTCTCGCGGATGGCGTTCGGCTTGAGGTTCATGTTGTCGCCGGTGTCCGCGAAGACGGAGGTAAACATCGGGTCGTCCGCCATCGGCACGCGCTGGCGCATCAGCTCCATCACCCAATGGAAATCACCGAGGTCGCGCCATTGCGTGTCGAAGAAAATCCCGCGCCGGGCGATGACGCTCCGGCGAATGAAAATGGAACTGGTCAGCGCGGGGAAGCGATACCAGATGTGTTTGGGATCGGGCACCATGCCGTGCCGGTGGCAGACGTAGTTGCCCGCGCCGTCGGTCACGATGCTGCCGGCGAGCAGCACTTCCACCTGGGGATGTTCGGCAAAAAAAACTTTCACCATGGCGAGCGCGCCGGGCAGGTATTGTTCGTCGCAGTTGAGGTAGGCGAGGATGTCGCCGGTGGCGCGGCGATAGCCCCGGTTCACCGCGTCATACATGCCGGCGTCCTTTTCGATGAAGGCCTGCACGCGCGGGTCGCGCGGCAGCCAGTCCTGCGTGCCATCGTCCGAGCAGGAATCCTGGACGAGATGTTCCAGCTCGACGCCGGTCTGGTCGGCCACCGAGGCGATGCACAGCTTAAGCCACGCGGAATTGCGGTAGCTGGGCGTGATGATGGAAAATTTCACGGTAAGGATTTTTAACCGCTGGCTCCAGCGCTGGCAATCAAAGTTATTGCGTTTAATGACAATTAGCCGGAAACCGTTTGACTCGCCGCCGTCCGACTTCTAATAATTGTTATTGAAACGAATGATTTTTACCTGCCGCATTGGTTTTCATTCTCACTGCGCGCCATGACCATCAGCTACGCCGACCGATTCCAGCAAAAAGACGCCGTCGCCGCCTATGAGGCGGCGGAATATGGCGCGGAGAGCTACTCCAGCAGCATCTGGCGCCTGCAGCGGCCGGTGCTGGAGCAGGTGATCAAGGACTTCCGCGCGGGGCGCCCCGGTCCGGTGCGGCTGCTGGATTTTGCCTGTGGCACGGGCCGGGTGCTATCCGCGCTGGAGCCGCTCGTGGAGGCGGCGGACGGGGTGGATATTTCCGAGAACATGGTCGCCGTGGCCCGCAGTAAATGCACCAAGGCGCACTTGCAGGTCGGCGATGTGCTGGCTCATCCGGAACTCTTGCAACCGGCTTACGACTTGATCAGCTGCTTCCGCTTTGTGCTGAACACCGAACCCGCCCTGCGCGCGCGGGTGTTGCGCCGGCTGCGGCAGGTCTTGCGGGCGCCGGACGGCCGGCTGCTGGTCAATGTGCATGGCAACGCCCGGTCGCTGCGGCATCCTGCCATCGTCTGGCGGCGCTGGCGCGAGCGCGGCGCTCCGGGCAATGTGATGCTGAACGAGTTGTCACCCGTTGAGGCCAAGCGGTTGCTGGCGGACAGCGGTTTTGAAATCGTGCGCCAGTTTGGTTTTGGCCTGCTGCCGCCGACTTTATATCGCACGCCGTTGCGGCGGGTGGCGGCCGCCGTGGATCGCGCCGGGGCCGGTGACCGCCCTTGGAATGACTGTTCCATTGACATGTTGTTCGTATGCCGGCCGCGCTGAAAGTTGTAACCGGCCAGGTCGGATTTACGCCTTCCATGATTGTTTAAGCCATGAGTAAAACTGTCCGCCCCATCATCGAAGCGCTCTTCACGGGTTCCGGGCATGCGCAGCCCGTGACTTTCGAATGGCGATTGATTTGCCGGCGCGGCCGGCCGTTCATGCTGTTGCCCGGCGGCTTGAAGGCGGCGCGCACGGGCTTGAATCTTTACTCGGCCCAGCGGCGGCGCGCCAAAATCTGGCGCAATTGCCTGCCCGTCCTGCTGCAGACACCGCTGGCCGGATTCCTGGAGCGGATTTCTTTTGATGCGGATGGCTCGGCAGAAATCATGCAGTTTCTGGCCCAACAGGCGGGCGTGCCGGTCGAGCGGGTCTTCCCCGCCGCCATCAAGGTGAGCGAGGTGGGTGACCGCGCGCGCGTGGTGGTGCTGCTGTGCGACGAAGGCGGCCGCCCCTTCCGCGTCATCAAAGCGGGTCTGAACGAAGCCGGCCGGGCGGCCACGGACAAAGAGGCCGATTGTCTGGCGCAATTGCCGCTCAATAAACTCGGGTGCATCCGCATGACGGGGCGGTTTTCCTCGGCGACGCTGTCCGCGTTTGCCACGGAATATTTTCCCGGCACCAGCCCGTTGGATGATGCCGGCCTGGAACATCTCTTCCATGACTGGTTGAATACAAATGAGCTGGTTCCCCTCGCCGCGATGCCGCTTTGGAACCAGTTGGCCGCGGCGGCAATCGGCGAACACCAGCGGGCGGCCTGGCAGAAGATTCAAGCCGCGCTGACGGGCTTAAAACTTCATCCGACGCTTTACCACGGGGATTTTGCGCCGTGGAATGTTCGCATCGTCAATTCCCGCAACTTGCAGGCCTTCGACTGGGAACGCGGCAGCCGGCAGGGCATTCCCGGCTGGGATTGGTTTCATTTCACGATACAGACCGCCATCCTCGCGCGACGGCATTCGGCCGAACGCGCGGCGGCCGAGGTTGAGCAACTGATTCATTCGCCCCGCTTTAAAAAATACGCCGCGGCGGCCGGAATCAGCGACTGCGTGGAACCGCTGCTGTTGGCCTACCTGCTCCATCATAACTGGGTAATCAAGCCTCTGGAAGGCAGTGAAACGACCGCTGAATTGTTTGACCTGCTTTGCGTGCATTGGTTGTTGAAACCGCTACCGGCGCCGGTGCCCGACCCGGCGCCGGTGCCCGACCCGGCGCCGGGATTTCTGGCTGATATCCAGCGGCAGGTGAATTTTGCCGGCCGGCAATGGAGTAATTTATTTTGGGAACCCAGCCTCAACTCCGCGGTGCGGCCTTCCTGGTCGGCGGAATTCAGGTCACACTGGTCCATTCTGCTCGCCGCCGCCTTTTTGCTGGCGGCCACCGGCACCGCGCAATTTAACACCAGCTCGCACCTGATGTATCTGCTATTTTACGTGGCGACCGCCGCGCTCGTGGCCTGGAAAGCCGGCCGGCGCTGGGGGGCGCTGGTGGCCACGCTGGCCGCCGCCCTCGGACCATTGGTGGTCGCGGCCCAAGATGCCGGTTTCCGTAATCCGTCCATCATACTTTGGAACGCCATCATGCGTTTTGTGATTCTGCAAATGTGTGTGCTTTTTGTGGACCGGGTTCACAAACAAAGGGAGATCGTCCACCATCGGCCCGTGCCGGCTGACCGGCCGGTGAAGCTGGCGGATATCTGGTTTGTGCTGTTCGGCTGCGGCTTGTCCCTGAGCGCCGTAGCAGTGTTGGATTATGTGACGGACCGGCACATGGTATTTCTGCCGCTCTACCTGTTGCCCTGCATGATGATTTCGCTGGTTTTTAATTTGCGCTGGGGCATCACCGCCGCCTTGCTTGCCACGGGCACTGGCGCACTCGTTGAATATGCCACCAACAAATTGGATAACTACACCATTCCCGAAGTCTTTGTCTGGAATTTTCTGATGCGTTTTGGTGTCTCGCTGGTTGTGCTGGTGTTGCTCGACCGCATCCGCAAGGAAAATATTCTCTTTATCCACCGGAAACCCAACGGCCACTAGACGCGGCAGCAGCATCATTGCTGGCGCGGCCCGTGCACGGATCGGGGGTAGAAATTTCTTGTCATCGGGAATTCCCAATCTAGGCTGGCGGTTGAATTCCTGAATACCCCCTATGAAAACCGTCACCAAAGTCTTCTGGCTCTTCGGCCGTTCCGGCGCGGGCAAAACGACGCTGGCCCAACGCCTCCGCTCCGGCCTGCTGGACCGGAACATTCCCGTCATCTATCTTGACGGCGATGAAATGCGCTCGGCGCTCTGCTCCGACCTGGGTTTCAAGTCAGAGGCGCGGCTGGAAAATCACCGGCGCATCGCCGAGATCGCCCGGCTGCTGACCCAGCAGGGGCTGAACGTGGTGGTCTCCACCATGGCCCCCGAACATCTGCATCGGGATCTGGTGAGCCAGATACTGGGGCAAAAGCTGGTGTGGTTTTACATCCATGCGCCGCTGACGGTCTGCATGGAGCGCGATCCCAAGGGCATCTACAAACGCGCCCGGGAAGGCCAGATCAAGCTGCTGATTGATTATCCCTTTGAAGCGCCCCGCCCGCAGGAATGCGGCAATTATATTGATACCGCGATTCAGAATGAGGATGACTGTTACCAGACCGTGCTGCAGGCGGCAAAATCCCATCTGAACGATTTTGTCATTTAGGCCGCGCCGCCGCGGAAATTCTCCCGGCGTCACGCCGGCGTCCGGAATCGCTGGGCCACCGGGATCCGCCGGCCCATGCCGAACGCGCGCGGCGACACTTTCAGCCCAGGCGCCGCCTGCCGCCGCTTGTATTCGCTGAAATTGATCTTGTTTACCACGTCGTTCACCACCGCCGCGTCAAACCCGTGCGCCACGATTTCCGCCTGGCCCAGGTTCTTCACGACATACAGATCCAGAATCGCGTCCAAAATTTCATACGGCGGCAGCGAATCCTGATCCTTCTGCCCCGGCCGCAGTTCCGCGCTCGGCGGTTTGGTGATCGAATCGGTCGGAATGATTTCGTGTTCCCGGTTCACCCAGCGCGCGATTTTATAAACATCCGTCTTCAGCACGTCGGCGATGGGGGCGAGCGCGCCGTTCATGTCGCCGTAAAGCGTGCAATAGCCCACGGCCATCTCGGATTTGTTGCCCGTCGTCAGCACCAGCGCGCCAAATTTGTTCGACAGCGCCATCAGCGTCACGCCGCGCAGCCGCGACTGGATGTTTTCCTCCGCCTCGTTGGGCTTCGTGCCGGCAAACACCTGTTCCAATTGCTTTTCCACCGCCAGAAACGCCGGCTCAATCGGCAAAACGTCGTAGCGGAGCCCCAGCGTGCGCGCGAGTTTCTCCGCGTCCGTCAAACTGCCGCGGCTCGAATACCGCGCCGGCAGCGAGACGCCCCGGACATTTTCCGCGCCCAGCGCGTTGGCGGCGATGACGGCGATGAGCGCGGAATCAATGCCGCCAGACAACCCGAGAATCACGGACTTGAAACCGCACTTGCGGACGTAATCGCGAATCCCCAATGACAGTGCGGAAAACAAAAGTTCTTCACGCGGGGGAAATTCGGGAACATTGCCAATTTCCGATTTCCGATTTCCAATGGGCTCCAGTTCGACGACCAACACTTCCTCGGCAAAGCCCTGACCCAGCGCGATGACTTCGCCATTGGCAGTCAGCGCGACGCTGTGGCCGTCAAAGATCAGCTCGTCGTTGGCACCGGTGGCGTTGACCTGGGCGAGCGGGATTTTCTCATCGCGGGCCACGCGCCGCAGCATTTCCAGCCGCGTGCGCTCTTTGCCGTCGTGCCACGGCGAAGCGGACAGGTTTAAAATGATTTGCGCGCCCTGCGCCACGAGTTCCTTCACCGGATCGCGCCGGTAAAGCCGTTCCGGCCAGAAATCCTCGTCGTTCCAGATGTCCTCGCAGATGGTGATGCCGATTTTTTTGCCGCGCCAAACAAATGGCGCCACTTTTTTGGCCGGCTCGAAATAGCGGTCCTCGTCAAAGACATCGTAAGTCGGCAGCAGGCTCTTGGTCGTGCGCCACACGATTTTACCGTCCTGCAAGACGGCGGCGGCATTGGCCAGCGCACGGCCGGGCCGCTCCGGGTTTTTGTCCACAAAGCCGACGCACAGGGGCACCGCGCCGACCCGTTGGGCCGTTTCGGCAAGGGCCGTCAGATTGGCGGTGATAAAATCTTCGCGCAGCAGCAGGTCGCGCGGCGGATAGCCGCAGAGAAACAGCTCCGGCGCGATGATGAATTCCGCGCCGCGCGCGACCGCCCCGGCGTAGGCGGCCAGGAGTTTTTCGCGATTGGCCGCGAAGGCGCCGATGGTCGGATTCAGCTGGAGCAGGCCGATGATCATTTACGATTTTCGGTGGATGAATTCAATTTGGCCGACATCGTAATTCGTAATTGGCCCAGCGTAAACCTATTCCACGCTGTGCAGGGCCTCGGCGAGGCGGGCGAGGTGGCGTTCGATGGTGAAATTGGCGATAAAATGCTCGCGCACCAGCTCGCCGCTTTTCACGGCGAGCACTTTCAGGATCGCGGCGGCGATTTCCCCGGCGTCCTGGTCATGGACGAGGCCGGGATAATCCGGCGGCAGCATTTCGGGCAGCGAGCGCCAGCGGGTCGTCACAATGGGCAGGCCGAACGCCATCGCCTCGATGAGGTTCACCGGCTGGTTTTCGCCGAGGTATTGCGTGGGGAAAAGAAACAGGTCCGCCTCGCGATAGAGCGCGGCCTTGCGGGCGCCGGAGACAAAGCCGGCATGTTCGACCACGGCGGCGACGGCGGGAGGCCTCACCAGTTCAGCAAACGCGGCCTGCTCCTCGTCGGTGACAAAATTTCCGGCGGCGATGAATTTCAACGTCAGCGGCAGATGGCGCGCGGCCAGTTCACGGTTGGCCGCCAGGACGCCGGCAATGGCGGCAAACAGGCCTTTCTCGCGGGTGCAATGCGCGAGAAAAAGGATGTTCACCGTAACCGGCCCGCCGGAAAAATCGCCGGCAAAGATCTGGCGGCGCCCGGCGAAGCGCCGGCGGCGGTGCGGGCGGATGGCGGTATCAAAATCCGGGCAGGGATCGGGAATGCCGTTGTTCACGATGCGCACGCGGCGGGAAAGCAGCTTTTCCGCGTCGGCAAAATTATACTGCGAGAGGACCAGGCTCAAATCCACCGGCCAGAACAGCCGGTAGGTCGCCGCGCGAAAACTGATGACGGTCTCGGTTTCCAGCCACTTGGCGAGGCCGGCGGCATGCCAGTGCAAAATCATGTTTTTGAAAAACGGCCGGCACAGGAACATCACCAGCCAGTCGCGGTACAGGGCGACGCGCTTGCCGGGCGCGGGGACGTAGTAAAAATTTTTCACGCCATAGCGGAACCGGATCCAGATGGCTTGCAGGCAAAACCAGAAGATCAGCAGAAGTTTGCCGCCCTGAAATTCGCCGATGTCCGACAGGCCGCGGGAGAAGCGGGCATTGACGTGGTAACACTCGAGGCCGTGCGGATCATGGGTCGCGCCGGAGTTTTTTTCGCGCGCGTCGCCGCCGAAGCCCGCCAGCATGAGCTGCACCATGTAGCTCTGGCCATGGTGCGGCGGCGGCGTATGGGCAAAGACGAGCAGTTTCATTTACGATGGATGATTTATGATTTACGATTGGCCCACGCGAATTATCAAATCGTAAATCATTGATCGTAAACATAAATAAAAAATGACGGACCGCTTCAATGTCCTCACCACCGCGGGGGGCGGGGGGCGGATGACGGGAGACTTTCCAGCCATCCGCCCACTGCTTCTGGCGCTGATCGCCACGGGCTTGTTCTGCCGGCTGATGTTCGCCTTTTTCACGCCGACCTTCTACGCGCCGGACGAGGTGGCGCATTTCAACTACATCCAGCATCTCGGGGAACAGGGGGCTTTTCCGGTGATGCACAGCAGCGCAGGCAACCCGGTGGACGAGACCGAATGTCATCAACCGCCCCTCTACTATCTCGCCATGGCCCCGCTATTTCGCGCGGCGCAGGCCCTGTTGCCCGACCAGCACGCGACGGTGATTTTTTTGCGGTTGTTTTCAGTCCTGCTGTGGCTGCTAAACGTATGGCTCGGCGGTATTTGGCTAAGCCGGCTGCAAATCAAAGACCGCTTTATCCGGGTTTTCGTCATGGCGGTTATTTGCCTGCTGCCCACTTATACCTTTACTTCGGCCGCGATCAATAATGACAATTTGCTGCTGCCCCTGGGCACCGGCCTGTTTTGTCTCATGGCCGGTCGCCGGCAAAGCCTGAAGTATTCCCTTGGCCTTGGTTTGCTGCTGGGACTCGCCCTGCTGACAAAACATTCGGCGGTGGTTTTCGTCCCAGTCATCGCGTGGCTGACGGTTGGGGATTATCTCCGCCAGCGGGTGGGGTGGACCTCGGGATGGCTGCATCTGGGCATCATCTTCGGCCTGGCCGGGCTGATGTATCTCCCTTGGGGAGTAAGGAATTGGCAGACCTATGGCACGCTGCACCCGGAACTGTTGAGTTTGGCGCCAGCCGCCACCCCATCGGCGCAACCGGTCAGCGGCAGCATCACCCCGAAACTTCCAGTGGCGGAACAGCGAGTGTGGCCGTCCATGGCTTATGGAATGGCGTCTTCCGTCCACAACCTGGTCAAAACCTTCTGGGCGGTTTCGGGGGTCAGCAACAATGTGGGCTATCCGTTCCCGCTAGCAGGCATGGCCCTGCTGCTGCTGGCCGGCAGCCTGCCGTTCATAACCCCCAAACCGGAACCGCCGTTCGCCGACCTGATGGCGGCCGCACACAAACCATTAATGGCCGTCTGGCTAGTTGCCATCGGCATCAACATCGTGCTGGCGCTGAGGTTTGGTTATATGTTCGGCATGGGCCAAGGCCGGCATCTGTTTCCAGTGCTGTATCCCATCGCCCTGCTGCTGGCGGGCGGCCTGCGGCGGCTGCCCGCGAAAAACCGGGAGCGGCTCGCGGCGGGATTCTGGATGGCTTACGCGGTTTCGTTCATGGTTTACAGCCTCGTCCGGTTTCCATAAAACCGCGGCCGCGGGCGCGCCGCCAAGGTGACTTACCGCTTCAGCTGGCAATTTGGGCCCGGACGATTATGCTGTCGCCGAACTATCAATGACCGGTGAATGCGTCAACGTCCTCGGCGTCGGCATCAGCGTCCTCAACCTGCGGACGGCGCTGGACGCCATCGCCACCGCCCTGCGCGAACGCCGCAAGGGCTACATCTGCGTCACCGGCGTCCACGGGGTGATGGAGGCGCAGGATGACGCGGCCTTCAAACAAATCCTGAATGGCGCGTTGCTCTGCACGCCGGACGGGATGCCGATGGTCTGGGCGGGGAAACTGGCGGGCCACCGCGAAATGAGCCGCGTCTATGGACCGGATCTGATGCTGGAGGTCTGTGCGTGGAGCGAAAAAAATCCCTGCCGCCATTTTTTTTACGGCGGCGCGGACGGGGTGGCGGACCTCCTGGCGCAGAAGCTCAAGGCAAAATTTCCAAAACTGGAAGTCGCGGGCACCTATACGCCACCGTTCCGGGCGCTCAACCCGGAGGAGGAGGCAACGCTGAAAACCCAAATCTCCGCCGCGAAACCGGACATCCTTTGGGTGGGCTTGAGCACGCCGAAGCAGGAGAAGTTCATGGCGGAATTTCTGCCGAAGCTGGACGTGACGCTGATGGTGGGCGTGGGCGCGGCGTTCGATTTTCACAGCGGCCGCGTGCGGCAGGCGCCGCGCTGGATGCAGCGCAGCGGGCTGGAGTGGCTTTACCGGCTAGGCAGCGAGCCGCGCCGGCTAGCGAAGCGCTATTGCCGCAACAACCCGCTGTTCGTCCTGAAATTTTCCGGCCAGTTGACCGGTCTCATAAAACATCCCCGCCCTTGATTTGACGTGATTTTGTTTGAGCAACCCGGCGCGATTGGCTATCAGAAGACCGACAGCGCGCATGCATGAATGAAAACCTGAAAGACGAACCAGCCCCCGGCTTCTGGCCGGACGCGGTCGCCGGCTGGCAGCGGCTGCCGAATAAATTATTTTTCTTCACCCTGCTGGCGGCGTGGCTGGCGCTGTTTCATTTTCTCGGCAATTCCATCCTGGGCTATGTCCACTCGTCGTCCCTGTTCGCGTGGCTGGACAACTCCTATCATGGCGGCACCCAAGTATCCGACGATGGTCACGGGCCGCTGATTCCGTTTTTAGTCATCGGCCTTTTTTGGTGGAAACGAAAAACGCTGCTGGCGCTGCCATTGCAGTTGTGGTGGCCGGGCATCTTTTTTCTGGCGGCCGCCGCCGGCCTGCATGTTTTCGGCTTTGTTTTGCAGCAACCCCGCTTTTCGGTGGTGGCCATGTTCCTGGGCATTTTCGGGTTGATGGGGCTGGCCTGGGGGAAGGCGTGGCTCAAGGAAAGTTTTTTCCCATTCTGGCTATTCATTTTTTGCGTCCCGTTGTCGGCGCTGCTCACATCGGTCACTTTTCCGCTGCGGCTGCTGGTGACATGGCTGGTGACCGTCATCGCAAATCTGATGACCGTCGGCGTGGTGCGGCAGGGCACGATTTTGTTCGGGCCGGGCGGCAGCTATCAATACGAGGTTGCGGCGGCGTGCAGCGGGATGCGGAGTCTGGTGGCGATTTTTCTGCTGGCGACGGTTTATGGCTTCGTCATGTTTCGTTCGCCCGGCAAACGCCTGTTGATGATGTCCCTGGCGCTGCCGCTGTCGGTGCTGGGCAATCTGGCGCGAATGTTGTGCATCGTTTTCGCGGCGGAGATCGGCGGCCAGCCGGCCGGCAATTATGTGCACGAAAGCAGCGTTTTCAGCCTGATTCCCTACGTCCCCGCCATCGCCGGACTGATGCTGGCCGGCCGGTGGCTGGAGAAAAGAAACAAGCCGGAATCGAAATGAACCGCCCCAAGCAAAAGATTTTCCTGTTCGCGATCACGCTGGCGCTGATGGCGGGAACCGCCGGGGCTTTGACCTGGTTGAAAGCACATCAACGCCTCGGCGCACCGGGGCTCAAAGCCGCGCCCGTGCCGGGCAGCGTGATGATGAAATTGGAATTGCCGGAGCGCGTTCTGGATTACACCTCCACGAACATGCCGGAGGCGCAGGTCGTGCTGGACTATCTGCCCAAGGACACCAGTTTTGCCTCGCGGCATTACATGGCCCCGGACGGTGCGTGGGCGATGGCCAATGTCATTCTGATGGGCGCGGACCGGACGAGCATTCACCGGCCGGATTATTGTCTGCCCGGCCAAGGCTGGCAAATCGGGGACAAAACCGAGGTGAAACTGGCCATTGGCGGCGCGCGGCCCTATGAACTGCCCGTCATGAAATGGACCGTCAGCAACACCTACCCCGCGCCGAACGGCAGCCAGCAGACCGTCAGCGGCATCTATGTCTTCTGGTTCGCCACGGAAAACCAGACCACGGACAACTTTCCGACGATGCTCCAATCCATGCTGCTGCACCAGCTGACCAGCGGCGTGCTGCAACGCTGGGCCTACGTTTCCTTTTTCACCGTCTGCCAGCCCGGCCAGGAAGAAGCGACCTTTGCGCGGATGAAACAATTGATCGCGGCGGCGGCGCCGGAATTTCAACTGCCGCCGGGGACCGCCAAATGAATTGAATTTGCCGGGCGGGCGATTATGCTGAGGCAACTTTAGAAGACGTTTCGATGCTCCAACGCGACCGACTCATTCGCACCCAGGTTCAACAACTCGCCGATGCGAGCCTGTTCGCCATGAGCTTCTGGCTTGCGCATTGTCTCCGGGCGTGGCCGGCCTTTGCGGAAGCGCTCGGGCTGGTGCCCATTCCCGCAGATTCGTTCAATGAGGTGGTCTGGCTTTACTTCGCGCTGGTGCCGGCGGCGCCGCTGGTGCTCGAATCGCAGGGATTCTACAACCGCCCGGTGATCAGCCAGCGCCCGGCGATTTTCTGGCCGCTGTTCAAGGCGTGTTTGATCGTGACCATCGGGCTGGTGCTGCTGGTATTCATCTTTAAAAAATCCGACTCGGCCCCGCGGGGCATGATGCTGTTGTTCGGGGGGATCAGCTTTATGCTGGTCTGGGCCAAGGAAGAAATCATCGCGGTCGGCTTGCGCAGCCGCATGGGCAAGTCACAATACCGCCGCCGGCTCATTCTCGCCGGCACCCTGGCGGAGACCGCCCGGCTCCGGCGCGAGATGCTCGCCCACTCCGGCGAAGGCGTCGAGGTGGTGGCGGAATTCAACCTCACCAGCGCACCGGTGCAGGAACTCATTGATCTGCTCCACGAACATTCCGTCAGCGGCGTCTTTGTGACCGCCCGCCATGCGCAGCTCGATCGCGTGGAGAGCGTCATCCAGCTTTGCGAAGTCGAGGGTGTCGAGGCGTGGCTGGTCGCGGATTTTTTCACGACGCAGATTGCCCGCGCCAGTTTTGACGAGATGTTTGGCAAACCGCTGCTGGTGTTCCGCACCACGCCGGAGGCCTCCTGGCAGATCATCACCAAACTGCTGCTCGATTTCTTTGGCGCGCTGGTTTTGATCCTCCTGACCGCGCCGCTGATGCTGCTCCTGGCGGCGCTGATTAAAATCACTTCGCCCGGGCCGGTTTTTTTCCGCCAGCAGCGCTCCGGCCTCAACGGCGCGCCGTTTGAAATCCTCAAGTTCCGCACCATGATGACCAACGCCGAGCAGATGAAGCACGAGCTGGCCGCGATGAATGAGATGACCGGCCCCGTCTTCAAAATCACGAATGACCCGCGCATCACCGCGTTCGGCAAATGGCTGCGCCAATGGAGCCTCGACGAGCTGCCGCAGCTCTTCAACGTCCTGCGCGGCGAGATGAGCCTTGTCGGCCCGCGCCCGCTGCCGGTGGATGAGGTCCGCCGCTTCAGCGACCTCGCCCACCGCCGCCGCTTGAGCGTCAAGCCCGGCCTGACCTGCCTCTGGCAGATCAAGGGGCGCAACCAGATTTCCGACTTCAAGGAATGGGTCCGCCTCGACCTCGAATACATTGATAACTGGTCGATCTGGCTCGACTTGAAAATCCTGCTGCTCACCCCGCCCGCCGTGCTGCGCGGCACGGGAGCCAAGTAAAACGAATTAAGTTTAAACCCCAACCCATGAAGAAAAAAACGCAACCCACGTCCGTGGTCACCGGAGCCGCCGGCTTTCTCGGCTCGCACCTCACCGACCTCCTGATTTCACGCGGCCACAAAGTGATCGGCATCGACAACTTCGTCACCGGCAGCGTGGACAACATCGTCCACCTCGGCGGCAATCCGAATTTCAAATTCATCCAGCAGGACGTCACCGAATTCATTTTCCTGGAAGGCCCGGTGGATTACGTCTGGCACTTCGCCTCGCCCGCCAGCCCGATTGATTATCTGCAAATCCCGATCCAGACCATGAAGGTCGGCTCGCTGGGCACGCACAAGGCGCTGGGCCTGGCCAAGGGCAAGGGGGCGCGTTTTCTGGTCGCCTCGACGTCGGAAATTTACGGCGACCCGCACGTGCATCCACAGACCGAGGAATATTGGGGCAATGTCAGCACCATCGGCCCGCGCGGCTGCTATGACGAGGCCAAGCGTTTCGCCGAGGCGCTGACGATGGCGTATCACCGCGAGCACAAGGTCGAAACGCGCATCGTCCGCATCTTCAACACCTACGGCCCGCGCATGCGCATCAACGACGGCCGCGTGGTGCCGGCGTTCGTCAGCCAGGCGCTGACGAACAAGCCCATCACGATTTTTGGCAAGGGCACGCAGACGCGCAGCTTTTGTTATTACGCCGACCTGATCGAGGGCATCTACCGCCTGATGATGAGCGATTACGATTTGCCGGTGAACATCGGCAATCCCACGGAACGAACGATGCTGGAATTCGCCAAGGAAATCATCCAGGCGACCCAATCCAAGAGCAAAATCGTTTTCCGGCCCCTGCCGCAGGACGATCCCAAACAGCGCAAGCCCGACATCACCAAGGCGAAAAAACTGTTGAAATGGGAACCCAAGGTAAAACTGGCCGAGGGCTTGACGGATACGATCGCGTATTTCCGCACGAAGATTTGACCGGCAGAAAATCCCGGCCGGTTCGCCGCGCATCTTGCGCAACGGGTTGGCTTCGGCAATCATCGCGGTGCTGAAATGATTTTCACCGCGCGTCAATTTGAGTTCCGGTTTCCGCGGCCCGCCCTCGTCATGGGCGTCGTGAACGTGACGCCGGATTCTTTTTCCGACGGCGGAAAATTTCTGGAGCCGGCGGCGGCGGTGGCGCACGCGCTGGAGCTCGTGGCGCAAGGGGCGGAGATGCTCGACATCGGCGGCGAATCCTCGCGGCCCGGCGCGGCGCCCATCAGCGAGGACGAGGAATTGCGGCGGGTGATCCCGGTGCTGGAAAGACTTTCCAGCCAAGTGCAGGTGCCCATCTCGATTGACACCACCAAACCGGTCGTCGCCCGGGCCGCGCTGGAGGCGGGAGCCAGCATCATCAACGACATCGGGGTCGGCGCCCGGACGGATTACTCGATGTGGAAAATGGTAGCGGATCACCGCGCCGGCTACATCGTGATGCACGCGCAAGGTTCGCCCCGGACGATGCAGGACCACCCAGAGTATCGCGAGGTGGGCCGCGAAGTGAATGACTTTTTTTCCGAGCGGCTGGGACGGCTGCTGAACGAGGTGGGCCTGCCGATGGAGCAAGTGTTGCTGGATGTCGGCATTGGCTTTGGCAAAACTCTGGAGCATAATTTGTCGCTGTTGGCCGGGCTGCGCAGTTTTACCAAGTGGCGGCGGCCGCTGCTCCTCGGGGTGTCGCGCAAGTCGTTCATCGGCCAACTGACGGGCGCGGGGGTGGCCCAGCGGCTGCCGGCCGCGCTGGCGTGCACGGCGCTGGCCCTGGGCGACGGGGCAAACATCTTCCGCACGCACGACGTCGCGGAAACGGTGCAGGCAGTGCGGATGGCAGAAGTAATTTATTCCCGCAAAAAAAATGTGGAATGATCTAGAAAATGGCTGGCGGCCCGCCGTGGAGATATTAATCCTCGCGGTGCTGATCTATTTTGTCTTCCGCTTCGTGCGCGGCACGCGCGGCTGGCCGGTGGTCATCGGCTTTGTCGTCGTGCTGCTGGCGCTGACGGCGGTCACGACCATTCTGGATTTGAAAGTGCTGCGCTGGATTCTCGGCAGCGCGTCCGTGTTCATCGCGTTGGGCGCCCTCGTTATTTTTCAGCCGGAACTGCGCCGGATGCTCGCCGAACTCGGCAACCTGCCGCTCTTCGCCAGCACCAGCGAGCAGCGGGAAAGCATCGAGGTCATCATCCAGACCGTCGAGCGCCTGGCCGACGTGAAGATCGGCGCGCTCATCGCCGTGGAGCAGTCCATCCAATTGCAGGAGGCCGTCGAATCCGGCGTGAAGGTGGACTGCGATGCCACGCCGGAAATGCTCGAGACCATTTTTTTCCCGAACAACGCCATGCACGACGGCGGCGTCATCATCAAGGGCGACCGCATCGCCTACGCCGCGTGTATTTTTCCGCTGTCGCAGCGCAACGATTTGAACAAGTCGCTCGGCACGCGCCATCGCGCCGCCATCGGACTGACCGAGGAAACGGATGCGCTGGTCGTCGTGGTGTCCGAGGAGAACGGCATGATTTCGCACGCCTACAAAGGCCAGCTCGTGCGCGGGGTGACCTTGGAAGAACTGCGCGCCTTCCTGACTTCCGTCATTTTGCGCCCGGCGCGGACGAACAACATCGTCAAGTGGCTGCGGGCGCGTTTCAGCGAGCGCAACAAACCCGCCGGCCCGGCGGTCATCACCCGGCAAGAACCGCGGCCCGCGCCCAAACCCAACGGCAAATGAATTTTCTCTCCGCATTCCGTGGCTGGCTGGTCGAGGATCTCGGCTGGAAGATATTTTCCCTGCTGCTGGCGGTGGCCATCTGGCTGACCGTCCATCGGATTCTGGCGGAATCCGTCATGCCGGTGGCCAATACCGGTGGCAGCACGCTAACTTACGACACATTACCCGTGGACGTGGTCGCCGCGGCGGCCGACGTGCATCTCTACAAAATCACGGCGGAAACCGTCCGCGTCACGGTGAGCGGTTCCGCTGAAGCCATCGCGGTGTTGCAGGCCAGCCAGGTCCGCGCCACGGTGAACCTGACCGCCATCGAAGGGACGAAAGAGGCCAAAGATTTAAAACGGGTCGTGGAAGTCTCCGCGCCCGCCGGCATCACCGTCCTAAGCGTGGAACCCAAAACCGTCGGGGTCATCCGGCCGCGAGCACCTTAGAAAATTCATTTCATGAGCCTCCCCAAGAAAATATTCGGAACCGACGGCGTGCGGGGCACGGCGAACGTCGAACCGGTCACGGCCGAAACCGCCCTCAAACTCGGCCGCGCGGCCGCGCATGTCTTCAAAAATCTCGAACGTCAGTCGCGCGGCCGCGGCAAGCATAAGATTGTCATTGGCAAAGACACGCGGCTTTCCGGCTACATGCTCGAGAATGCCATCAGCTCCGGCATTCTTTCGATGGGGGTGGACGTGCTGTTCATCGGACCGCTGCCGACGCCGGGCGTCGCTTATGTCACGCGCAGTTTGCGGGCGGATGCGGGCATCGTCATCACAGCGTCGCACAATCCTTACACGGACAACGGCATCAAATTTTTCCGCGCGGACGGCTACAAGCTCGACGACAAAATCGAGGCGGAAATCGAGCGGCTGGTTTTCACCGGGGAGGTGGAAAAAATCCCGCCAAGCGCCGAGCACATTGGCAAGGCGGTGCGCGTGGAGGATGCGCTGGGCCGCTACATTGAATACGCCAAGGCGTCGTTTCCCAAGGGCCTGACGCTCGAAGGCATGAAGATTGTTTTGGACTGCGGCAACGGCTCGGCCTACAAGGCCTCGCCGTGCGTGCTGCACGAGCTGGGCGCGGAAGTCACCATCTACGGCGGGCGGCCCGACGGCAAAAATATCAATGAAAACTGCGGTTCCATGCATCCCGAAGCCATGTGCCAGCGCGTCGTTGAACACGGCGCGCATATCGGCATCGCGCACGACGGCGACGCCGACCGCGTCCTGTTGTGCGACGAGCACGGCACGTTGATTGACGGCGATGACATCATGGCCATTGCGGCGCTGGAGATGCTGGCGGAAAACACCCTGGTCGGAAAAACGCTGGTTTCCACGGTGATGAGCAACGCGGGTTTGGAAGCCGCCATCGTCCAGGCCGGCGGCAAGATGATCCGCACCAACGTGGGCGACAAAAACGTGATTGATGAGATGCTGCGGAACGGGTTCAACTTCGGCGGCGAACAGAGCGGGCATCTGATCTTCCGCGACTACGCCAGCACCGGCGACGGGCTGGTGGCGGCGCTCCAGATTCTGCGCATCATGAAAGCGAAGGACGCGCCGCTGTCCCAGCTGGCAAAATGTTGGACGCGTTTTCCCCAGCTCGTGACCAACGTGAAGGTGCGCGAGAAAAAACCATTTGCGCAGCTCGAGGGCGTGAACCAGCTCGTGGCGGATGCGGAAAAAGAACTGGCCGCGCAAGGCGGCCGGCTGCTGCTGCGCTACTCGGGCACGGAGCCCAAAGCGCGCCTGTTGGTGGAAGGCCGCGACGCGGCGACGCTCAAGGCGTGGTCGGAAAAAATCTGCAGCGCCATTCAGCAGCAGATTGGCGGGTGACCGGCATTTGACAGCCAGCCGGCCGGGGACTAGGTTGCGGCATGAAAGGAGTTCGCAACACCATCGCGTTGTTGACGGCCACGGCGGTCATGGCGGGAGCCGCGCCAGCGCAGGACAAGGATAAATCCGCGTCGTTCGACCAGGGCAGGCAGGCGTATCCCAACGCCAACATCACCCTGGATTTAAACAAGGAACCCCAATTCGTGTTGGGAACCAGCACGCGGATCACGGGTCTGATCGTGGATTGCCTGTCGCCACGACAAACGTGGAGCATGTTGAATCCATCCGTCCCGGCGCGGAACCTGCCCAAGCCGCCAACGCCTCCCGGGTTGCCGGTCAAAGCCCCCCGCGCCTTCAACAATGACCTGGCAGTTCACGAAGCCGACTTTGCGCTCATCCGGTTTAGTTTTCCGTGACCGGGGCAGGCAGAGCGGGCGGCATCCGCCGTAAACACGGCGGAGACGGGTGGGGATTATTCTTCGATTCGCCAACGCCGGGCGAAAACTCTTTCAGGGAAGTGACAACATTTCCGGTCGCAACTGACCGAGTTGCTGGCCGGGGAGGCGCCGGTCGAGTGAGCCCGCCACCATTTTTTCCTGCCCGACATGGCCGTCCGCAAAGGTGACATTGGCCCGTTGCGCGTGGCGGAAATGTCCGTGGCCATAGTAGCTGGACCCAGAAAAATTTACGGCCGTGTCGAAAAAATACCATTCCTCCAGCATCGGGCTGACGCGCGACGCGGGCGCCTGAAAATCATTCGCTTGCGCGGCGTCAGCAAAAACGGCCGTCTCGGCGGGCCGGGCGATGCGGCCGGCTTTCACCGGCGGCTGAGGGGCGGCGGCGGAGAGGGAACTGTTATAGCCGTAGCTGCAAACGACGTGAGTGGCTTTTAATTTCAACAGCGGGGCACTGGTCGGCATCGCCGGGCAGAGCCGCGTGTCGCTGCCATTCAGGTAGGGATGCAGCTTGCCGGTGGACAAATCAAACGGGCGCTGACCCTCGGGCTGGGAATTATCGAGCCAGCCAAACCACCAGAGCGTGCCGTTGTTCGTGTTGCCGTCGGACAAACGGAAGCTGTTGCCGGCGTTTTCGTCCCAATAAATCTGCATGCCCAGCCCGAGCTGCCGCACGTTGCTGATGCAGTTGGCTCTTTGCGCGGCGGTCTTCGCACGCGTCAGCGCCGGCAGCAGCATCGCGGAGATGACGCCGATGATGGCAATGACGACCAGCAGTTCAATCAGCGTGAACGCGGGCGCACGGCGCGCGGCCGGCGGCGGGGCGGACGGGATAAATTCACGCTCCCAATGGAATTTAGCGACGCATTTTTGGCAGATGCAGGCGCGGTTGCGGAAGTTTTCCGGCACGCGCGCCAGCAGTTCGGCGGGCAACTCGGCGCGCACACACCAGCACGGGCCTTTAAACGCGGCGGGCGAACAGAGCTGGCACGCGTTGGCTTCGCCGCACAGCGGGCACAGGCCGGGATTGAAAAAATGGGGCGGGTTCATGGCCGGTCAGCGCGCACGCGGTAAAATACCTTGTCCGGTATGGGATTGGTGTCGGTCAGCGTCAGGCTGCCCTCAACCCCGGGCACTGCCGGCGAGACGGTGGGCCAATTTTGAAAATCAGTGGTGCGTTCGAGCGTGTAAACCCAGTTGGTCGTGCTGCTGAACTGGAGCTGGCCCGGCCCGGCCGCGAGGATGCGGGTTACGGGCAATGCATCGGCGAAAAACATCTGGCTTACCGTCCCGTGGGCCAGGAGCGAGCCGGCGTAAATGACCGGAAAACCATCGTAATAATAGGTGTTAGTGTCCTGGCCGGCGTCGGTGTAACTGTTGATGGAGAAAGCATCCACATGGAAATCACCAAAAGTATCGGTGAGTTGGGTGGCTTTGAGCGGGCCGACCGGCACGCCGTTGCTGGTCAGCACGGTGTGCATCGTCTGGTTGTTCGCCGTGTAAATCAGGGTGAAGCGGTAAACCGCGCCAAAGGTCAGGGTCAGCGGATAGGTCAGGCCGCCGCTGGCAAAGTTGTTGACGCTGGAAATCATGGGGGTGCCCACGGTGGCCCCGTAGCCGGTATCGGTGTAGTAATCGAGTTCGACCAGGTCCGGCGCATTATAGCCGGTGCCGATGTAGAATCCGTCATTCGTGGCCTCGGTAAAATTCAGCAGGCCGATCGCGACTTGCAGCGCCTGCGGCTTGTTCTCCGCCGGGCCGGCCGCGATGTCATTCAGCTGCAGATCAAAGGAAAACATGAAATTACTGGCGCTGGTGAGCGCGGCGCCGAGCGGGTGATAAAAATAACTGTTCGCCTGCGAGGAATCCCAGGTGACGGCCAGCTGATGGCTGGTGGAATTCCACTGAAACAGATTGGGGCTGCCGAAAATCTGCCAGCCATCCGCCGCCGGATCGTTGGTGAAATTTTCGGTCAGGGTCGTTGCCCGGACCGATTGGAGGACAAACCAGCCGGCGAATGCCAGCGAACGGATTTTCATTTATGCTGATCTTTCATTTTGGTCCCGCGAATAAAGCGGAACGGTTGGGTTGAGAGACCAGAGCGAGGCCGGGAGATTTTTGAAAATAAAAAACCTCCAGGCTTCGCAAACGAGGAATGGAGGTAAATTCGACGAGCCGCCCGGAAACGGTCCGGGCGGACTGGCCTCATCCTTCTCTTTGCGGAGAAGCGCCCCGAACGTGGGGCCGACGAGAGCATTCAAACCGGTATCCTGACTTCGGCCTCAAACCTCACTCCCGCCTTCCCGATTTTCATCAGTGGCATTGGGAGTTTGTAGCCGTTACAGTGGCGCAACCGTCCCGGATTCACACCGGGTTCCCAGACATTTGACTGCAATTCGGGCGGAAATTTTTCCGCCGGTTTCAAAGAACGGTTCCTTTTTAACGCCAAAATAAATTTAAACCAAGCCAAATTTTGACCGTGCGGAAAACTTGCTTCAAAACGCCAGCATTCCCATACTGTCGGCACAAAATTATATGAGCAAAGCCCCCATTCGTATCGCTGTCACCGGCGCTGCCGGCCAAATCGGATATTCACTCTTGTTCCGCATCGCCTCCGGCGCGGCGTTCGGGCCCGACCAGCCGGTCATCCTGCACCTCATCGAAGTGCCCGATGAAAAAGCCATGGCCGCCCTCAACGGCGTCTGCATGGAACTCGACGACTGCGCCTTTCCGCTGCTCAAGGGACTCGTGCCGACCGCGAACCTCGAGGAAGGTTTCAAGGGCGTGAACTGGGCGCTGCTGGTCGGCGCGGTTCCCCGCAAGGCCGGCATGGAGCGCAAGGATCTGCTTGGCATCAACGGCAAGATTTTCACCGGCCAGGGCAATGCCATCGCCAAGAACGCCGCGAGCGACATCCGCGTGCTCGTGGTCGGCAATCCCTGCAACACCAACTCGCTGATCGCCGCCAACAACGCGCCGGGCGTGCCGAAGGAACGCTTCTTCGCCATGACCGCGCTCGACGAGAACCGCGCCAAGACGCAGCTCGCGCAGAAGGCCAGCGTCGATGTCACCGCCGTCACGAATCTCGCCATCTGGGGCAACCACAGCGCCACGATGTATCCCGATTTCTTCAACACCAAGATCAACGGCCGCCCCGTGCCCGAAGTCATCAGCCACCGCGAATGGCTGGAAAAAGATTTCATCGCCACCGTGCAGCAGCGCGGCGCGGCCATCATCAAGGCGCGCGGCCTTTCCAGCGCGGCGAGCGCGGCGAACGCGGCGTGTAACACCGTTTATAAGCTCACGCATCCGACGCCCGCCGGCGACTGGTTCAGCGTGGGCGTGCATTCCGACGGCAGCTACGGCATCGAGAAGGGGCTGATCTTCAGCTATCCGATCCGCAGCAACGGCAAGGATTTTGAAATCGTCCAAGGCGTGCCGCTCAACGATTTCAGCAAGGCGAAAATCGCCGCGACCGAAGCCGAATTGAAGGAAGAAAAGTCGCTCGTCGCCGAATTGCTGCCGAAATAAAACAGCTTCAACGCAAAGGCGCAGAGAGGCAAAGACGCAACGGCCTTGCACTCTGCGCCTTTTTATTTTTAATCAATTCTTTGTGTCTTTGCGCCTTCGCGTTTTTGCGTTTGTGCGTTAAATTCCCAAAAATGAAATCGCGCCCCAGGATTGGTGAAGTTGGCGAACTGGCCATTCCCACGGATATGCAGCACGCCGTGGAATTCCACGGCGACGGCATGCCTGCCGTCGTGTCCACGCCGCACATCATCCAGTTTCTCGAGCGCACCGCGCGGCACACGCTCGCGCCGCACCTCGAAGCGGACGAACGTTCCGTGGGTCTCGAGATCGACATCCGTCACCTCGCGCCGACGCCCGTCGGGCAGACGATCCATTGCCGCGCGCAGGTTATCTCGGTGGATGGCAGCAAGGTGCAATTCCAGATCGAAGCCCGCGATGCCCACGAAGTCATCGTGCGCGGCCTCCACAAACGTGCCGTCATCCGCACGGAAAGCTTCAGCCGCCGGGTGAAGTCCAAGGGCGGTTAATCTGGCTGGTGGAGCGAATGGTTTCGCCATCCGCTTAGCGATTGCCCTGCGTGGCTTGCCGGGAGTTTCACCCCAACGATTTTCCCCCATTGCCCGTCTTTGTTTTTTCCGCGTTTTTGTCAGTGTGCTCAACTGTGACGGCGAAGAAAAAGCCGGCAAGCCGTATCCGCAACAATTCAATAACCGGCAGCCAGAATACTGTTTGCCGGATTATTGCGCGTAATTTAGTCCGCCACCTTGTTACTTTACTGCTGATTCAGCCGGGCTGCTTTCTTGGCTTTTTTGGCAGCCTTTTTGGCAGGAGCGGCACCTTTACCTGGCGCGGTGGGATGCTGGTTTAAAATTTCCTGCAACTGTTTTCGTGCCAAGATGGCTGCGGAGTCTTTCGTGTCGCTGGCCACCAGGATTTCCCTGAACGGCGCCTCGCTTAAATCAAACAGTTCGCCCCGGTTGGTCAGTTTGTAGCGGGCGTCGCGCACATAGGAGCGGCCGTTCAGCTCGACATAGATCCAGTCGCGGGGCGCGCCTTTGTCGCCCCGGATCTGCGGGGCGAAGCTGTGGGTGTCGAGCGTGACGCCCTCGGGCAGTTTCGCGCCGCCGAGTTCGGCGAAGGTGCCGAAGAAGTCGCTGAAGTCGGTCAGGTCGCGACTCACTTTGCCGGCGGGTGTGACGCCCGGCCAGTTGACGAGGAGCGGCACGCGGCTGCCGCCTTCGAGCATGGTGGCTTTCATGCCGCTGATGGGTTTGCCGTTCACGGTTGAAAGTTCCTTGCCGAAGTGCGCGGTGCCGTTGTCGCCGGAAAAAATCACCACGGTGTTGTCGCGCAGGTGCAGCCGATCCAGCTCGGCAATCAGTTTGCCGACCAGCTTGTCCATGTATTCGATGTTGTCGGCGTAAAGCCGGCTTTTATCCGCGCCCGGTTTGCTGTCAGGCGTCTTCACGATAGGGCCGTGGATGTGGTCCAGCGGGTAATACAGAAAGAACGGGCGGTCCCGGTGCTTTTCGAGAAAGCTGACGACAAATTGGTGCATCAGGTCGGGCACGTATTCGCCGTCGCGCAACGTTTTCCATTCGCCATTCTGCTCATACTGTTTTAGCTGGGCGGTCGTGTATCTTCCGCTGCCTTTGAAGCTCAAGTAGTCATCGAAGCCCCATTCGCCCGGGCCGAACGGCATCTGGCCCCACTTGCCGACGCAGGCGGTCGCATAGCCGGCATTTTTCATCACGGTCGGAATCATTATTTCCTTATGGGCGGCCAAGGCGGCCGCGCTCTGGTTGCTGATGAGACCCGTCCGGAAGGGATAGCGTCCTGTGAGAAACTGGCAGCGCGACGGCCCGCACAGCGGGGTGGAGTAACAGGATTCAA
Source organism: uncultured Verrucomicrobia subdivision 3 bacterium (assembly GCA_903921455.1). The sequence continues at coordinate 84,280 of CAIXPZ010000013.1, forward strand.
AGCGGGTGCCGCCGGCGGCCAGCGAGTCAAGGTTCGGCGTAGGGAACGGGCCGCCCGTGCAGTGGATATCGCCGAGCCCCACATCGTCGGAGAGGATGAAAATGATGTTCGGTTTGGCAGCAGGCGGCGATGGCGCGGAAAACAAAGTCGCCGCGGTGGCGGCGAACAGCGCTGCCGCATAATTGATCGGCTTCATGATTATGCCTACAGACGCGCGCCGGGAATCATTTGTTACGCTGAGGGCAGCCGGGCGCCGGGTCGCGGTGGCAATTTCATTTTCTTCTTTGCTGCTTTTGCTAGTCTCGCCGTCGTATGGCCTTTGATTCCTTTCGCGATTTCGTCAACGCCCTCGACCGGGCAGGCGAACTGAAGCGCTTTGCCCAGCCCGTTGCCACTGAACTCGAAATCACCGAGATCGCCGACCGCGAAATGAAACTGCCCGGCGGCGGCAAGGCGCTGCTGTTTGAAAAGCCCACGGTCAACGGCGTCGTCTCTCCGTTTCCCGTGGCCATCAATACGCTCGGCTCGCACAAGCGCATGGCCATGAGCATGGGCGCGGAATCGGTGGAAGAAGTCGCGAACGAACTCGGCGCGTTGATGAAGGCCAAGCCGCCGACGAGTTTCAAGGAGGCCATCAAGCTGCTCTCGCTCGCGCTGGATTTGCGCCACGCCAAGCCGAAGACGGTGAAGAGCGGCTCGTGCAAGGATGTCGTGCATCGCTTCGATGCAGCAGATGGCAGATCGCAGATGGCAGATGGGGGAAAACCCAACTCCCAACTCCCAACTCCTATCTCCTCACCGGCAAATCCGCAGTCAATCGGTGGAACACTCCAGTTGCCACCGACATCGCCGACGCCTCCGACATTGCTGAACCTGCCGGTGCTGAAATGCTGGCCGCTCGATGGCGGGCGTTTCATCACGTTGCCGTGCGTCGTCACGCGCGACCCGGACACGGGCGAGCGCAATCTCGGCATGTATCGCATCCAGATTTACGACGACAAAACCACCGGGATGCACTGGCAGTTGCAGAAAGTCGCCGCGCGCCATGGCCGTCGTTATTACGAAAAGGGCGAGCGCATGCCCGTCGCCATTTTCATCGGCGGCGACCCGATGTTTCCCTTCGCCGCGACCGCGCCGCTGCCGGACGGACTGGATGAATTTCTGTTGGCGGGTTATCTCCGCAAAAAATCCGTCGAACTCGTGAAGTGCGAGACGAACGACCTCGAAGTTCCCGCCAACGCCGATTTCGTCATCGAAGGTTACATTGACCCGACCGAGCCGTTGCGCGACGAAGGCCCGTTTGGCGATCACACCGGTTATTACACGCTGCCCGAGCCGTATCCGGTGTTTCACGTCACCGCCATCACGCATCGGAAGGACGCGGTGTATCCGGCGACGATTGTCGGCATTCCGCCGATGGAAGATTTTTACATCGGCGGGGCGAGCGTGAAATTGTTCCTGCCGATCTTCAAGATGAATTTCCCGGAGATCGTGGACATCGCGCTGCCGGCGGAAGGCGTGTTCCACAACCTCGTGTTCGTCAGCATCAAGAAGAGCTACCCGATGCAGGCCTACAAAATCATGCACGGCCTCTGGGGCATGGGGCAGATGATGTTCACGAAATACATCGTGGTGGTGGACGCCGACGTGAACGTCCACAACACCAGCGAAGTGCTGTTCCATCTGACGGCCAACACCGATCCGCAGCGCGACAGCATCTTCACCAAAGGCCCGTCCGACGTGCTCGACCACGCGACGAGCGAAA
>CAIXPZ010000014.1 GCA_903921455.1 uncultured Verrucomicrobia subdivision 3 bacterium
GGTAGTCCCAGACGTAGTAGAGCAGGACGAGACCGACCAGGACCAGAAGGCCCAGGCCGATCGTGCGATGGGTGGGGTGCATGGCTGGTTGGGGGGGGTTAAGCTGCGCGTGCACGCCGGTCGTTCCGGCACGCTTGCGCTTCGCGTTCGCAGTCCAGGGTGTTCCGCCAGCCCGGCAGGCGGGCTTCCGTGCCGATGCAATGGACGGCATGGGGCATGACGGATTGGCTGACTTCTGCCTGCAAGTTCCAGCCGGCTTGGGGGGACATAGGGATTCCTTTCGGTGAGGGGTTTTGAAACAAAAATCCCCCGGGCGGATTTGCCCGGGGGACCGATTGAGACCGCAGTCTCGCTCAAAGGTTCATAACACAAAACGGAGGGCTATTGCGTCTCTGGGACGAGCACAGTGCTGGAGGATTTTGGACGAAGACAAAAACAGACGTTGAATAAACCACACTGTGCGCTGGCCACTTAATTGATACCGTCATAGCGAAGGCAGGCTAGCACAATAGCACACTAAATCTAGCACATCAGCTTCAAATTGCTACCGTGTGAAGGTAATGCTCTACCACTGAGCTAAGCGCGCCTCCCGAACTAGCGTTCAATGGCTGTATTTTATTGAACGCTGTCTTGGGAGCTTCTCAAAAATAAATGGCGCGTGCAACTCGATTTTAAGAACGAACAACCGCATTCTTTGATCATGAGAATCGGCTGCGTTATTTTCCCTCTCTACTTTCCACCAGTGCTTTGGGTAACAGAATGACGAGTCCCAGGCCCACCAACGTCACGCCAGCATTTAGCCAGATGAGGTGGTTCATATTTTTATTAAGCCAATGTTCGTAAAGCGTCGGGCCGGTCTTTGAGCCAATCATCAAGCCAATATTCCAAACGCTGATGAGCACCGAATAGCCGAGCGCCTCGCTGCCCTTAGGGGTGCAGCGCACGGCCAGATCAAACAGCGGCAGGTAGGCGAGAATCTGCAGGAAAGTCCCGATGCCTTCGATGGTGAAGGCGCGCGTCATATAGGGTTCGTAAGCCTGATAAAACAAGTATGGCAGCGCCGACAGCGAAGTCAGCACGATGGCACCATAGAGCGACGTGCGGAGTGACGCCTTGCGGCACCACCACGCATAGACGCCAGAACTCAACAGCGCCACACCGTAGCCAACGAAGCCAAGCCAGCCCAATTGGCCATCGTCGTAATGCAGCGTGTCGGTCTGGTATTGGTAGAAGCAGGTGCTGCGAAAAGTGGGCACGGCCTGGATGAAAAACAGCAGCAGCGCGGGCAGCAACATCTGGAGGCGCAGGACGTTGCGTATCTGCTCCCAGATGGAGACGATGATGTGCAGATGCTGTTCAATAAACGAACGCCCATGGGGCACTGGCGGCGGCAGCGGCGGCTCTTTCAAAAGAAGCCAGCTGAAAAGAAACATACACGCCAGCGGCACGATGGCCGCGATGCCGGTCCAAAACAAAGGATGATTTCCAGTCATCGTGTGCAAGGCAAGATAACCGCTAATGGGAAGGACCAACCCGGCCCCAAGGTTTTGCGCCATCACCCTCAGCGAACTCAACCTTCCGCTCATGCCGAATCGCTGTCCCGCCTCCACAAGCAATCCTCCGGAGGTGGTGCTGCCGAATACGACCGCCGTGTTCATGCCAATGGCTAGGGCGAGCAAGAGACCGTAGTTACCCGGCGAAATGCCCATCACCAGCCACATCGCCAGTGCGGTGAAGGCACTCAGCATCAGATACGCACGCCGGCGCGAACCGAATAGCGGCACTCCGTCCACCAGCAAACCGGCGACAACCTTGAACGTCCATGGCATCATCGCCAGCGAAAAAAACGTCGCCGACTTGTCACTGTCCAGATGCATCGCTTTCAGCAGATGATTGAGCGGCAGGTAACCGAGCGTCTGCGTCTGCACAAACGTGGTCGCAAAAATACCCGTTGCCATCACCGTCGCCACCGGCCACAGGCGCGGATCGGAATGACCGTTGGTCGTAAGCACCTCAGAGTTCAGTGGGATTGGTTTTGGCATAAGGTGATTGGGTTTGGAACTTCTTGATGATTACCCGTCAAAATTTTGGCGCGGTCCATGACAACCCGTGCGCTGCCGCCACAACGGCATGCGTGATCTTGCCGCCCATCACATTGATGCCGCCGAGCAAGGCGGGCTGCCGCTGGCAAGCCTCAGCGAGACCGTGATCCGCCAGCATCTCGACAAACCGATACGTTGCATTGGTCAGCGCTTGGGTCGCGGTGCGTGAATAAGCTCCCGGCATGTTTGCCACGCAATAGTGCGTCACCCCTTCCTCGACGAACACAGGATGTTCATGGGTCGTTGGGCGCGAGGTTTCCGAACAACCGCCTTGGTCAATCGCGATATCCACCAATACGCTGCCTGGCCGCATCAGCTTGAGCATATCGCGGCGAATCAGCTTTGGCGCCTTCGCGCCCGGCACCAGCACTGCGCCAATCAGCAAATCTGTGCTCGGCAGCATTTGCAAGAGACGCGATTCATCTGAATACAGCGTGTGCGCCGTGTGCAACGTGATGTCGAGGTATCGCATCCGCTCGATGTCCACTTCAAGAATCGTCACGTCCGCGCCAAGGCCGGTGGCCATGCGCGCGGCATTGATGCCCGCCGAGCCGCCGCCGAGCACAACAACCTTTCCGGCGAGCACGCCCGGCACACCGCCAAGCAATGTGCCGCTGCCACCATAATGTTTGGCGAGGTAAAAGCCCCCCACCAGGACACTCATGCGTCCGGCAATTTCGCTCATTGGTTCCAGCAACGGCAGGCGGCGGTTCACTTCGATAGTTTCGTAAGCGACGCCTGTAACTCCCGATTTAGCAAGCGTCTCGGTCAGCGTCTTGTCCGCCGCAAGATGCAGGTAGGTGAAAAGTATTTGTCCCGGCCGCAACAAGGCAACTTCCGACGGCTGCGGCTCCTTTACTTTCACAATCAATTCCGCCTTCGCAAAAACAGTGGTGTGACTTTCCACAAGTTCCGCACCTGCCTGTGAATATTCGTCATCGGGAAACCCGGAGCCGGCTCCGGCTCCGCGCTCGACTAACACTTGATGGCCGCGTTTGACGAGTTGGTAGGCGGCGGAGGGCAGCAGCGCAACGCGATGTTCCTGCTTCTTAATTTCTTTGGGGACGCCAATGATCATAGATTATTTATGGTTGATGGTTTGGTTTGGATGATAAATTTTTGGGTCGCAACATCGGCAGTCGGATGCGCCATTTGATACCCGCCAGCCGCAACAACAGCGTGACCAGCGTGCTTAGTATGGCATTCCATTTTGCGCTGACGGAATACTGTTGCAGCAGCACAAATGCCGTGGCGCCGCCAAATGCCGCCGTGGCGTAAAGATAAATTTCCCGGCGGAACACCAGTGGTATTTCGCCAATCAGCAAGTCGCGTAAAATGCCACCCGCCACACCCGTCGTCACGCCCATCATCACTGCGATGGACGGGGGAACCGGGAAAGTTATCCCCTTGCGTGTGCCGATCATCGTGAACAGCGCCAGCGCAAACGCATCCGCCACCATCAGCACGGTTGACGGCAGTTCGTGATATCGCACGAGGTAAAACGTGACTACCGCCGAGGCGGTGGCATTGATGATGAAACTCTGATCCGCCATCCAAAACACCGGCAAATCTCCCAGCAGCACATCGCGAACGGTGCCGCCGCCAAACGCCGTCACCAAGGCCAAGACCAGCACGCCGAAGAGGTCCACCTGTTTGCCGCGCGCCGCCAGCACGCCGGTGATGGCGGCGACGCTGACCGCAAAATGCTCGAGAAAATATTGCACGGTTGCCTCAAATCATTTAGCCGTCACATAGCGTTTCGGAAAATCGTGCTCCGGCAGCCACACCGGCAGGTTTGTGATGGAATTGCGAGCCGCCTCAGAGGTCGGAATGCGCCACGCCTTGAAAAACGGGCCGAGATTTTTGCCAGCTACCTTGGAAAAACGCACGAGCCATTGGTCGCGCTTTTCCTCGTCATTTTTTGGCCGCTCATAATTCGGCAAATCGCGATACTCGATAAATATTTTATGAAAAGCATCCCAGCCAAAGCCTTCGATCAATTGATCGTAAAAGACCAGTCCGGTGAACGGTTTGCTGGTCCAGTTTTCTGACGGATCATTGAAATATTGCTGGAGATTCTTTTCGCGGTTCGTTTCATTAATGGCATTGTGTCCGTGGCGCGGAAGGCCACAGACCTTGTCAAAGCAATAGAGGGAAAAAATGTTCACGGTGATTTCCCCGGTGCCGGCAAGCACCCAGTCGGAACGCTGGTGATTATGGCCCAGCTCGTGGAAAAATCCCCAGTTCCCCTTTTCAAGCGATTCCAGATTCGCCACCTTGTTCGACTGATCCAGCCAAGCCATGATGGGATAACCCGAGTGCATGTAACCTGCAGAAATCTGCCGGTCGAGAACGAAGCGTTCGGGACTCGTGCGGTTCGTCTGACCGGAAAGCTCATCCTCGGCCGCGACGACGCGATCCCAGAACTTCAGCACCGCGTCGGGATCAACGAGCTGGCGAACACTCGCCGACGGCACCGAGATGACGAGATTTTTACCGACGAGTTCCGCCCACGGGGCGGGATTCAAACAAAGTTCTTTTTTCCATGTTTCCAAATCCGTCTTGACTAAATCATATAAAGGCGCGGCCACAGCGTTTTTGATTTCAACCCGAACCTCGCCCAGATCGCAATCCGCCGGCACTTCGATGTAAATCGGCCCACCAAAGGCATTCGCGGCGTGTGTCACGGCTCCCGCAATGACGAAACTGCGTGTGATCTCCGGCACGCGCTTCCATGCGGGAATTTTTTCCGACCACAGCGTATCTTTGTGGCAGCCGATACGCAGTCGCAACTTGGCATGAACTGCAGTGGTCGGAACTATGACTGTAACGATTTCACCCGGCGCGGCATACAGTCCGGTGCTATGCCAGCGCGGAACTTGCGTGGCTACGACAACTGTGCGATCAATGCGAGGCGCGCCAGCCGGCGGCGTTCCAGGAAAATCCGCCGCCGCCGGATTCGCCCGCACCTGTTCTGGCGGCAACTCCATCAACTTGCGAAGTTGCTGCTGGTAAGCAACAAATTCACCCTCGTGCCCCTCGCGCTTCCACGGATGTTTCGCGGAAGGAAATGACGATAACCCATTGTTGGTGTCGGCACAAAACCCCAGCACGGACAAGATCCAAACCGAGAACAACAATAAAGTATTTTTCATGTTAAGTTGCTCACAAAACTTCCGCGCGCTTTTCGTTCGCGCGAACGCCGAGGTTGCCGTAACGGTGATAGTCCGTACTGATGCTTTGCTCGCGGAGATACCAGAGCATTTCCAACCGGCCCTCCCCCGAAACCGTTGTATTGATGACACAAACACCCGCTTCGGCACCCGCGTGCAGAACTGACACTGGCGCGCGATCCGGCGCGGCATAACGCACGCGATCGGTTTGTCGAACTCGAATGGCCTCGGCCAATTGCGCGTCGGTCTCCTCGATGAATTCCACCGCACCCGCCCACGATTCCGACAACTGCTCCAGCAGGGAAACCTCAGTCGTTTCCAAACCCGGCGGCACGCTTACCGTGACGCCGCAGCCGGCCACGTGGGCGGCGATGACACGCGTGAAAATATCAAACGCACTGTCGTCCCCGTGGACGCGCACGCGGACATTGGCAAACGGCAGGTAGCGCCGCACGTTATCCTGACCGACAAGCTGGAAATGGTCGTGTTCCCGACCAAACTCATTGCGCTGCGCCGCATCACAACTCAGCGCGGCAGCGGCAATACGCTTCGCCTCGAGATGTTTATTTGCCCGCAGTCCGTCACACAGAACGGCGATCGTCTGCGCGGCTGGATTGCCCGATAAATTCGTCGAGGCGACGTCGGCGAAGTCCATGAACTGCGCGACATAGTTCGGCCCGCCGGCCTTCATGCCTGCGCCAAAAACTGATTTACCCATACCGCCAAACGGTTGGCGCAATACGATCGCGCCGGTCGTGACACGATTGATGTATAAATTGCCGGCGTGAATGTGCTGCTTCCAATAATCCCACTCGCGTTCATCAAGGCTTTCCAGTCCGCTCGTCAGACCGAAGCCGGTTTGATTCACCAGCGCGACGGCTTCGCTCAATGTCGTGAAGCGCATCACCGCCAGGATAGGGCCGAAAAACTCCGTCATGTGGGTGAAGCTGCCGGGGCGCACACCGTATTTAATGCCCGGCGTCCACTGGCATAGGTTACCCGCTACGGGCTCTGGCATCAGCGCCCATTCCTCGCCCGGCTCCAAAACTTTCAACGCGGTTTCCAAATCGCCAACGGGCGGACGGATGAGCGGACCCATCTTCGTGTCGAGTTCCCACGCAGAACCAACCTTCAGGCTCTGCACTGCCTCACATAAACCGCGCCGGAATGCCGGGTCGTCATAAACCTCGTCCTGCAATAGCAGCAGCGAGGTCGCGGAACACTTTTGCCCCGCATGGCTGAACGCCGAATGTAAAACATGTTTGATCGCCTGATCGCGGTCAGACACAGCGGTCACAATCGTCGCGTCCTTGCCGCCGGTCTCGGCAAAAAGATTCAGACGCAGATTATCGCGCAGCATCGTCAGCGCGGTTTCCGTTCCGCCGGTAAGAATGACCGAGCTGACCAGCGGATGGTTGATGAGTTGGCGACCTTCCTGCCCGCCGGAGCAGGGAACGAACTGTAAAACTTTTTTTGAGACGCCCGCGCGCCAGAAACATTGGCAAAATTCCCAAGCGACCAGCACCGTGTCGGACGCAGGCTTGAGAATCACCGTATTGCCCGCCGCGAGCGCCGCCGCCACGCCACCACATGGAATCGCGATGGGAAAATTCCACGGTGAAACAACGATGACAACGCCCTTCCCTCTCGCGCGGAGCGTCGGCATTTCCTGCCACCAACGCGCGGTGTCGCGATAAAATTCCAAAAAGTCGATCGCCTCGGAAACTTCCGGGTCCGATTCCGGCAGCGTCTTGCCGCCGTCGGCAAGTGCCGCGCCCATCAGGTCGCCGCGCGCCGCGCGCAACTCCTCCGCGACCTTGCCAAGAATTTCCGAACGCGCAGAAGGCGAAAGCTTTCGCCAGCCATCCGCGTCGGCAGCAGCGATTTCCACCGCGCGAATCACATCGTCTTTATTGGCCTGCCGGTATTTTCCAACGACCACGCCGGGCCGCGAGGGATCCAGGCATTCGCGCACGGTGCGACCCTCCAAAATCTCCACCCCGCCAATGACCAGAGGAATGTGCGTTGCCCAATCACCGCAGAGCGGCTGCCACTTGGCGATGATCTGCTGCGCCCATTCGCCATTTTGCGGCAATGCGAAATCGGTGTCTGGCTCGCTTTCCAGGTGCTGCCAGCCGCTTGCGAGAGCATCCGTCCTGGCTGGCCGCAACTGCCGGTTCTGAATGCGCCTGGGCGCAGTGCTCGTGCTGGCAATGGCGTCAAATGACGCGAGAAAACTTTGTTCCAGTTGATCCCATTCCGGTGTGCCGACCTTGATCTTGAAGGCATGCCGCAAAAAGTTTTCCGGTCCCGTGTTTTCGTCGAGGCGGCGGATGAGGTAGCCGATGGCATTGATGAAATTCTCCTTTTTGCACGCCGGCGCGTAGAGCAACAGATTCCGCGACATCTCAAACAGGGCGCGCCGCTGATGGTTGGCCATGCCTTCCAGCATTTCGAATTGCACCCGATCAAGCGCTTTGCGCTCGTTCGTGAGCACCAATGCATAGGCGATGTCGAAAAGATTGTGCGACGCAATGCCGACATTCATCGCCGCCAGATTTTCCAGCTTCAATAGTTCATGGACCATGCGCTTGTAGTTCGCATCGGTTTCAAGTTTTGTTTTATATGGCGACTGTGGCCAGCCGCGCACCGATGACTCCGCGCGCTCGCTTTCCATGTTCGCCCCCTTGACCAGGCGGATGGTGATGCGTCCGCCACCGGCAGCGACACGCCGACGCGCCCACTCCTGGATTTGCAGCATCGTTCCAAAGGAATCTGGAATATAAGCCTGCAACGCGATACCGGCCTGAATATGCTTGAGTCCCGCGCGATCCAACGTCCGCATGAAAGATTCCGCCGTGAGTTCCTTGTCACGATATTCCTCCATATCGAGATAGACGAACTTCGGCACCACTTCGCCACCCGGCCGCGTGAACCGCGCGCGGTCGGCAGTCAAAAAGAGTCGTTCCAACCGATCACAAAGCGTCGCAACAGTGTGTTCGCGGGCGAGCGCGGAGATCTGTGAGTAGAGCGTCGAGATTTTTATGGAAACCACTTCGGTTTCCGGCCATTGCAAGCCTTGTAGATATTGCTGCAAGCGCTTCTCGGCCTCTTCCTCGCTCAAGATGGTCTCGCCAAGAAAATTCACGTTCATACGCACGCCTTCGAGCGTGCGCTCGGCAAGATGTTTCACGAGCAATTCTTTTTCGCCGGGCAGAATGACGTTGGCCGTCTCTTTCTGCATGTGTTCCTTGACGAGCGGCAGCGCGACACCGGGCAAATAGCTGCCGAACGATTGGAACCCTTTCATGAGCGTGCGGTCCACCGGCCCGAAAAAACGCGGCACACCCTGCACATCGAGGATGTGGGTGAGGTGTTCGACGGCGCGCGCGGGATCATTGGTGCGAAACGCCTGGTCTGTCATCTGCGCAAGCGTTGCCTTGTCGGATGGCGTCTGAAGCATCCGATCCAACTCGGCTTGCTGGCGCTTTTCTGGCGCGGTCTGAAGTTCCGTGGCGCGTTCCTGTAATCGTCGCGCCAAAAACAACGCCCGCTGCACGTCGGGTGCGTGTTTCGATTTCGGGTTTGTTTGAAATCCACTCAATAATTGTTCAAGCTCGCTGGCATTCATTTTCGGTAAATTATTTCTTTTCCATTTTCGACGGGGGTTCGGCAAACAACCCGATTTCCTTGAGCGCGGGGCAAACGGGCGCCCGGGTGATGCGCAGACGGACCTTGTCGGTGGTCACATACTCGCCGCGAATCAGCCGATGGCTGCCGATGCTGGTGCCGTCGGCGAATTGGAACCACTGGCCGTCCTTCCATTGATCGAGCGCAAACGCCTCAATGCGCTGGCCGAGCGGCAAAAATTCGCGAAGGCTGACGATGTTGAAAGTCTTCGGCCGGCCTAAATCCAGAACCAATTCCGGCGTGGTCACACCTTCGTCTGTGCTCCAGTATTTTTTGCCACTCCCGGAAAGAATATTTTGGGCGGCGAAAGTTTTGTCGTTGCCGCGCACATTACTGGCGGAGACTTTCGCGCCGGCCGCCAGGTTCTTTGCAAAGATGGCATCCAAACGCTTCCGGAATTCCTTCAGCGACTGCACATCCGGATCGGCGATGCGCCCGCGCTGGTCAGGCGGCAGGTTCAGCAGAAAGGACGCCCCGCGCCCGACGGATTTGAAATATAGATCCACCAGTTGGTCTGGCGTCTTCACTTTTGCGTCCTGGCTCGTGTGATAAAACCAGCCGGGCCGGATAGAGACGTCACACTCGCCCGGAATCCAGTCTGTGCCGGGCCGTTCACCGGTGTTCAACCCCGCCTTGTCTGAACCGGGATAACGCCCAGCGGGATTGAGCGTGGCCCAGCACGTTTCGCCGGCGATGCCGCGCTCATTGCCAATCCAATGCACATCCGGCCCGGCGTCGCTGAACATCAGTGCGCCTGGCTGCAATTCGCGAACGATGGCCCGCGTGTTCGGCCAGTCGTAATAATTCATCCGGTCAATCGTTCGCTTCTCCCGCGCGCCACCGTAGAAGCCGTCGCCGCCGTTCGCGCCGTCAAACCACACTTCAAAGATCGGGCCGTAGTTCGTCAGCAGTTCACGAAGCTGGTTGCGGTAATAAGTAACATATTCCGGCGTGCTGTAATCGGCGCGGTTGCGGTCCCACGGGGAAAGATAGACGCCGAATTTCAGCCCGGCCTTGCGACAGGCGACGGCCATTTCGCCGACAAAGTCGCCCTGCCCGTTTTTCCACGGCGAATTTTTGACCGAATGTTCCGTGAACTTCGTCGGCCAGAGGCAGAAGCCGTCGTGATGCTTCGCCGTCACGATGAGCCCTTTCATGCCGGCGGCTTTTGCGGCAGCCACGATTTGATCCGCGCTAAAATCCGTTGGATTAAACACCGACTCCTTCTCGTCGCCGTAGCCCCACTCCTTGTCCGTGAACGTGTTCACAGTGAAATGCACAAAGCCATAAAACTCCAGATCATGCCATGCAAGTTGGCGTGCTGACGGCAACGGCCCGAATGGTTGCGGGGGCTCGCCCGCCTGAATTATGACAGCGGCTAGAAACAGACTGGCGGTGATGATTGATAATATTTTCATGGCGGCAAAAGTTTTACCGGACTGCTTTTGCAGCCTCCTCGGCGATGATGCGATACCCTTCGCGAACAACGTTCGCCTCGCGTGAAAAATTCATACGCAGGCATTCGTGACGATGCGGCCAGTCTTCGTCCAGGCCAAAGAAAAAATATTCACCCGGCACGGTCAGAACCTGGCGCGTCTTGAGCCGCGCATACAGTTCGCGCGTGCTGATGCGAAGGTTCTTGAGCCAAAGCCAGTGGAAAAACGCGCCTTCGTTTGCGTGCAGCGCCCAATCCAAACCCGCGGCGTCAAAACATTCCCGCGCCCACCCCGCAGCGGCGGCGGCTTTTTCCGCGTAGAACGGACGGAGGATTTTGGGACCGAGTTCCAGAATTTTTCCACTCTCGATCCAGGGCATAACGATTTGCTGGCCAATGTTATTGTTGGCCAGACCAACCACTGCTGTCAGCGAACCAATGGCGGAGGCGATTTTTTCCGGCGCGATGACGATGCCTGTCCGCGTGCCAGGCAAACCGAGTTTGGATAAACTCAAGGTGAGGATGACGTGCGGTTCCCAAAACGGTTTTGCGGGAACAAACATCACGTCGGGGAACGGCGTGCCGTAGGCGTTATCAAGAATCAGTGGTATACCGTGGGCAACGGCCAGCGCGGACAAGTGCGCGACCTCTGCATCCGTCAGCACATTGCCGGTGGGATTGGTCGGGCGGGAAGCGGCGATGGCTCCGATGTCACCGCGTGCCAACTCCTGTTCCACCGCTGCAAAATCAATCGTGTATTTGAAAAATTTTGCAGCACGGCCTTGCGGCCACTCAATGACCGGTTTGCATGCAACAAATAGATCCGGTTCCAGCCCCTGGTCCGCGTAACCGATGTATTCTGGCGCGAGCGGCAGGAGAATTTTTCTCCGACGACCACCAGCAAAGCGTCCCGCCAGTATATTGAAGAGATAAAAAAAGGCGCTTTGGCCGCCACAAGTCACGGCCAGGTTTTGCGGGCCGATGTCCCAGCCATAAGTGCGCCGGAGCAATTCGGCGAGTGCGCGAAGAAAACGCGGGTTGCCTTGCGGCGGATCGTAGCTCGCCATCATCCGCTCAAACGCATCGCCGTCGGCCAGCAGCTCGTTCATTCGCTCACGCACAAGCACCTGCAAGCCGGGCACGGCGGCAGGATTGCCACCGCCCAACATCCGCATGTGTGGCGCGACTGTCATCGCGCGGCCCAAGTCATCCATCAATTCGAGGATGCCGGTGTGCGCGGTGAGTTTCTGGCCAGCCAGCGAAAATTCAAATGACGGAACGGGCTGCGACATGGTGCCAATAGTTTTGTTTCAACCGGTTTATGGTTCAAACAGCTTGGAGCGAACCCCAATGCCAGACAATACCCAATAAGGGGGAGAAGAATGAACCTACGGGAGAGTTAGATGCGGTTTACTAACGATACGGATGTCAAATGCCTCTGTGGAGCGCAGCAAAAAAGTTTTTCAATAAACGCCGGATAGAGGTTTTATTTCTAATCCCTCATCTCAGAATTTCAATTCTCCCGGTGGCTGAATTCGCGAATCATCGCCCGCCACCACGGCGCCAGCTTTTCCTCGGGCCGCAGCCAGGCCTGCTGGTGCAACCACACCATCACCCGCTGATCAGCCATGACCGCCATGCGCTCGGATGACTTCAGTTTTTCCGGTCCGCCCGCGAGTAATTTTTCCGCCAATTCACGCACCGCATCCGTGCCCGCACCGATTTTGGCGAAATGCTCGGCGTAAACCGGGTTTAATTGCTTCTCGCGCAGTAGCGTGACGTGAACTGCGTTCACATACGGATCCAACACAGCGGCGGCGAGACCAGCATGAACACGGCAGCGCGGCGATTCGTCCTCGGTGAGTTCGTGAATCTTCATCCGCGAACGCAACGAGACGAGTTCCATCGGCGGCCGGGTTTCTTCCGGTGTCAAAAATAAGCCCGCGCTCTTGGCCCGCGCTCCGAGCATGCGGCGACTGGTGAGCACGCTCAACGGCACGGAAAACACCATGCCCGCCAGCACGGGCGTGAACCACCAGAACAAACCCGGATCCAGCTTCCAGGTGAACCAGCCCCACGTCACGCCGATGAGCGTGTGGCCCCAATGCCGTTGCGCCGCGTATATCCAGTCCGTGCCGTCAGCGGTGCGTTTTTGTGTGGCCCAGCCGACGCTGATGCCAGCAATGTTCGTCAGCACAAACCGCGTGTGCCACAGCATGAGCAATGGCGCGTGCAGCGTGGAAAAAATCGTTTCACCAATCACGCCGCCCGTGGCGTTGAGCAAACCGCCGAACGCCTTGCGTCGCGGCCAGTCTCGCGCAAGGTCAATGAGCGAGAGAAATTTCGGCAGCATGATGACGACCATGCAAATCATAAAAATCAGAAACGCGTGCGCCGTGCCGCTCCAGTCTTTGAGATACGGATTAAAGGAATCCACGGTGATATCCGACAGGCCGGTGAATTTCTGCACGCAATAAATCCAGTCGAACGTGACCAGAAACGCGAGCCAGAGCGGGCTGGCGACGTAACCAAAAATCCCGAGAATCAAGTGCATCCGGCTCACCCCGCGCAGACCTTTGGCAAACAGCACCAAAGTGTGCTGCAGATTTCCCTGGCACCAGCGGCGCTCACGTTGCGCGTTTTCAATGAGTGCCTGCGGCGCCTCCTCATAACTGCCTTCCAAATCGTAGGCGAGCCAGACCGTCCAATTTTCGCGCAGCATCAGCGCGGCCTCGACGAAATCGTGCGAAAGAATCTGTCCACCGAACGGCTTGCGGCCCGGGAGTTGCGGCAAATCGCAGAACTGCATGAACGGCTCGGTGCGGATAATCGCGTTGTGCCCCCAGTAATTCCCAAAATCCAGCGCCCAATAATTCAGTCCGGCGATGAAGACCGGCGCGTAAAGACGATTGGCAAATTGCTGGATGCGGCCGAACAACGACTCGGCATTGACGAGCGCCGGCACCGTCTGGATCAAGCCGACGGTCGGGTGCGCCTCCATTAATTTCACCAAGTCCACCAGTGTTTCGCCCCGCATCACGCTGTCGGCGTCGCAGCATAGGAAATAGCGGTAGCGCTTACCCCAGGTGTTGAGAAAGTCGCGGACGTTGCCACTCTTGCGCGCCTCGTTGAACAGCCGGCGGCGGTAATAAATTTTCCCGAGCGCATCGAGGTCGCGAACAAGTTCAGACCAGCGCGCTTCCTCTTCCACCCAGCGGTCGGGATCAGTTGAATCACTCAGGATAAAAAAGTCGAACTGATCGAGCTGACCGGTGCGTTCGAGGGATTCGTAAGTAGCGCGCAAGCCTTCGAGCACGCGGACGGAATCTTCGTTGTAAATCGGGAAGATGATGGCCGTGCTGACGCCGGCGATGGTTTGTTCCTTGAACGGTTTCAGTGCAGTGACGCGGTGGTTGGTGCCGAAGATGCGGATGAAAAATCCATAGACGCCATGCATGCAACCAATGGCCGTTAGCAGGAACAGAATGATGAACAACACCAGCAGCACCGTGCGCGATGCGCTCCAGCCGGTGCGCCAGAGCAAGTCGGCGAATATCATTGAGACGAAGCCGGTCAACAGCACAGCCGACGAGAAAAACAAAAACAGCCGCCAGCCGCGCCGGAGACGCGGAGTCGTTGTGATCGTGATGTTTGTCGCGTCAACCATTTTGCCGGAACCAATCAATGAATAATTGCAGGCGGGAATTGACCTGTTCAAATCCGCCGTGAGTGAGCCAGAAAATCGCCACGAGCAGCAACGCGAAAAAAGTCCACGCCAGCACCATGCGGACATACGGCAGCCGGCTGAAATTCGTCAGCGTCGTGAATGGGCCGAGGTCGAGCGGGCGCGGCGTCATCTTGGACAACTGAAAATCCGGGCCGGCGCGGAAGAAGCTTTCGCGCATGGCTTCGACGAATTCCTGCGGCCAGGGGCCGGGACGGAGAAATTGATCCTGCCATTTGCCCGGCATGTCCGCGAGCAGCAGCGCGAGGCGGCCGCGCGTCGAGAGCATCTGGTCGGTGCCGGTCGGCGACGTTTGCAGCACCTCGGCGAACCAGGTGGTCACCAGATGATCCATCTCCTCGGCGGCAAGTTCGGTGGCGGAACGGTGCTTTTCAGCCGGCGCGCGGCGCTGGGCACGCTCGAGCACACGCAGGACTATCTGGCCAAGCAGCGGCTTGTTGCGAATGCGGAGTGCGTGAAAATAGTTTTCCACCTTCACGTAAGCCGCATTCCATTCCTCCAGCGAACGCCCCGCGATCTCGCCGGAGACGTCGGGTAGAATTTTCAGGGCGGGCTCCATTGATAGGTCCAGGTTTCGCCGACAACGTTCGTGCCTTGCTGTAACGAGCAGCGTAAATCCACCGCCTCGTGACTGCCGGCTTCCGGCATCATTTTCAGAATCGCTCGCCAAGTGCCGTTAAATGGATTGCGCACGACGAGATTATCCACAATGCGCGCGCCGCCGCTGCAATTGGCGATGGCCACCGGCGGCTTGTTCTCGGGAATCGCATCCAGCAGCGGGCCGTCGAAATCAATCACGAATTGCCGCGCACCGGGAAATTGCGCGTCCGGCCCGATGCGCGTGGAAACAATCCGGTTTTCCGAACGCTTCACGTCCGCATCGCCGCCTTCCCAGTGCAGCGTATAGCCGAAGCGGAACGGCTGCAGCGGGGCGGGTTTGTTTTTGGGATCCCAGAAGGCGACGATGTTATCAAGCCCCTCGTAGCTAGTGCTCAACTCAACCAAGTGCAAATCGCCGTCGCCCCAGCTTCCGTCCGGCTCCACCCAGACGCTCGGAACCTGATGGTAGGCGTTGAACATGTCCTGATAGGCGGAAAAATTCCGTTCGCGCTGCAGCAGGCCGAAGCCCCTTATATTCGGCGCGTGAAAAACCTGATGGCGCGTCACCGGCGGATTATCGAGCGGACGCCAGAAAATCTCGCCATTGCCCATGTGAACGAGCAGACCGTCGCTGTCGTGAACCTCCGTGCGATAATCATCAAACTTCCGCTCCGTGTCCTTGCCGAACCAGAACATGCTTGTCAGTGGCGCAAGGCCAATCGTCTTGATGGGCTTCCGGTTTTTATCCACGGTAACGATGTTGTTCGTCTCCCGGAAAAATAAAACCGCGCGGATGCTCGCCGAGGTTATGTCGCCGGGCTTGATAAAAAATTCATACGCCCCCACGCAGCTCATACTGTCGAGAATCGCGTAAAGGCGCAATTCCGTGTCCTCCTTCTGCGGCTTGCCCAGCCACCAGTCGGTGAAGATGGGAAATTCCTCCGGCCGGTCGCCTTCACCGCTTTCCAGGGCGAGACCGCGCGCGGATTCGCCGTAGCGCAGGTTTTTGCCAAGCAACCGGAAATAGCTCGCCCCAAGAAACGCGCCAAGTTCATCGAGTTGGCCCGGCTGGTTCAATGGATACAACACGCGGAAACCCGCGTAGCCGGTCTTCGTCGGAATCTGGCTGGCGATGTCTAGTTTGCCGTAATCAAAAAAATCCTGCACGAAACGAATGGGCTGGGTGTGCGTGAGCGTGAATTCATTCACATGCACTGGTTCCTGATAGAGGTAGCCGGGATGAAAAAATTCCACGCGAAAGGGCAGTTGATCCGCCGCCCAGAGAGCGCGATCGCGTCGAAAGCGGATTTCGCGGTATTTGTCGTAGTCGAGATTGTCCTGGCGCAAGATCTTGGGCAGCTCGGCACGCGGCGAGTGGAAGGGCGACTTGGCGCGGTCGAGTGCGCGTTTGGCGACGTAATCCAGATTCACCTCGGCGGACTCCGCAGCCAGACCGATGGAGGCGGTCAGCAAGCCAGCAATGATTACCAACAAGCCACAGGGTCGAAACATCTTGGCACAAGGAATACTCAAACCGCCTGAATTTGCAAGCACGGCGCAGCCTGCGGTAAAATGGTCACCGGAACATTGTCAATCCAAAGTTTGGCGATAACGCTTGATGCCGATGGTCAACATCACCATCACAAACAGCGCGATCGGCCATAGGTCCGGCGCGCATTCGGCCAGACCATTGCCCTTGAGCAAAATTCCGCGCACGACGCGCAGAAAATGAGTGAGCGGCAGGCATTCGCCAATATCCTGCGCCCAGCCGGGCATGCCGCGGAACGGAAACATATAGCCGGAGAGCAGCAGCGACGGCAGGAAGAAAAAGAACGCCATCTGCACCGCCTGCAACTGATTCTTGGCGATGGTCGAGAAGGTGATGCCCACTGCGAGGTTTGCCACGATGAACAGGAACGTCAAGCCCACCAGCAGCGACACGCTGCCGAGCATGGGCACATCGAACAAAAATTTTGACGCCAGCAAAATCAGGAAGACCTGCACGTATCCGACCATGATGTAGGGAATGATCTTGCCGATGATGACTTCTCCCGGATGCGCGGGTGTGGAAAGGAGATTTTCCATCGTGCCGCGCTCGCGTTCGCGCGTGATGGCGAGGCCGGTGATGATAATCATGGTCATGGTCAGCATCACGCCCATGAGGCCGGGAACGATGTTGTATTGGGTGATGCTCTCGGGATTGTAATGCTGGTGGGCGACGAGATTGAACGGCGTTCCGCCCGCGCGTAATTTGGCGAGCGGCCCGGTGAGATCGCGGTTCAGCACGGCGGTGACGAGCGCCGAAATAGTCGCCGAAGCGTAGCCCACCGCCGATGGATCGGTGGCGTCGGCTTCGATGAGCAGATCCGGTTTTCCGCCGCGCAGCAGTTGACGCGAGAAATCCACCGGCACCGAGATGGCGAACTGGATTCTTCCTTCAGCGAGCAGGTTCTGGATTTCGGACTCACTGCGCGCCTCGTGCGTGATATCGAAGTAACTGCTGTTGCGCAGCGCCCAGACGATGGTGCGCGAGAACGGGCTGTTGTCCGCCGCATAGACCGCCGTAGGCAAATGTTTGGGGTTCGAGTTGATGGCGTAGCCGAAGAGGATGAGCTGGAGCATCGGGATGCCGACCATCATGCCAAACGTCAGCCGGTCGCGCCGCATCTGGATGAACTCCTTCAGCACAATCGCGAGGAAGCGTTGGAAGCTGAAGCTCATATAAAATTATCCTTCGCAGTTTCCATCAGGCTGATGAACACGTCTTCCAGACCCGAATCAATTTTGGTCCAACGATGACCGTTGGTCATGAAGGGCGCGAGGCTCGCGTGTAATTTTTCCGCGTCGCGCCCGCTGACGTGCAGCGCCATGCCGAACGCCACGACCTGTTCCACGCCCGGCAAACCGCGCAATTTTTCCGCGAGCGCTGAGAGATTTACGCCGGCAACTTCCCACGTCGTTAATCCGCCGGCTTTAATAACCTCGTCCACCGAGCCGTGCGCGAGCAGGTTGCCGTAAGCGATGTAGCCAAGGCGGTGGCAACGCGACGCCTCGTCCATGTAATGCGTGGTGATGAGAAACGTCAGGCCATCCGCCGCAAGTTTGTGGATCTCTTCCCAGAATTCGCGTCGCGCCTTCGGGTCCACGCCGGCCGTCGGCTCATCGAGCAGGAGCAACTGTGGATCGTGAATCAGGCAGGCCGCGAGGGCGAGGCGCTGCTTCCAGCCGCCGGAGAGCGTGCCAGCGAGTTGCTTGCGGCGCTCGACCATGCCGAGACGTGCCAAACTTTTTTGCACGGCGGCTTTCCGCTGCGGCACGGCGTAAAGCCGCGCGATGAAGTCCAGGTTCTCCTCAATGGTCAGGTCTTCGTAGAACGAAAACTTTTGCGTCATGTAGCCAACTCGTTTCTTGATCTCGGCGGATTCGCGCCGGAAATCAAGCCCGAGACATTTGCCCTCACCGCCGTCGGGCGTAAGCAAACCGCAGAGCATCCGCAGGAACGTAGTCTTGCCGCTGCCGTTCGGACCGAGGAAACCGTAAATCTCACCATGCCGCACCTGCATGGCGATGTCATTGACGACGGTGCGCGTCCCGAATTTCTTCGTGACGCCGCGCACGTCAATGGCGAAGGCGGGAGTTTCCATGCTTAGACGCCGCGCTGTTCAGGTGGCCAGATGATCTTGTGCTGCTGGATCTGGAAACGCACCGGCAGCGCGTCGGCGATGATTTTTTCCGCGAGAGCCTTGCGGGAAATCGGCGTCTGACCGGCTGGAACTGTTTTCAACACCTGGTTTTGCTGTGCCTGCGCGAGCGGGTGCACCCACGAAAATAGCAACGGACAGATGGATTCCAGATGTTGCGAACCGATTAGATTTTTTGCCCACTCATAATCTTCGAGCGTGCCGATGACGAACTTGATTTCGTCGGTGGCTTTCAAGTGCACGATGTTTGCGAAAAGATTCCGCGAAACCTCGCCGCTGGAGGGGCATTTCATATCCATGATGCGGTGAACGCGCGGATCGATCTGGGAAATGTCATGCGCGCCGCTCGTCTCAATCAACACGGTAAAGCCCTCGTCGCATAGCATTTTCATCAGCGGCAGGGAATTTTTCTGGAGCAGCGGCTCGCCGCCGGTCAGCTCGACGAGCGGAAGTTGAAAGTTCTTAGTTGATGGTTGATGGTTGGAAAAGGGTTTTGCGAAGCGCTTCACTTCCGCCAGAACCTCTGTCAGTTCGCGCTTTTTTCCCTCGGTGAAGGCGTAGGCGGTGTCGCAGTAGGAACAGCGCAGGTCGCAGGCGGTAAGCCGGAGGAACACGCACGGCAGGCCGGCAAAAGTGCTTTCGCCTTGCAGGCTCAAATAGATTTCGTTGACAACGAGGGTGTCGGACACGCCCGCAGTCTAGCCAGACGCGCGGAAAATTGAAATGCCATTGCGATGGTGATTGGATTTTTGCGGCGGCATGGATTACTTTCCGGCGAACCTATTCAGAAGATTTGATGAACCGATTCATTCGCCATGTTGTTGTCCTCGCCGCGCTACTCGCGGCGGCGGGTAAGGGTTTGGCAGGCGGCAGCGGGCTGAACGTGATCGTGGTGGTAAACCAGATCAGCACTAATTCGCAGCAACTGGGCAATGACTATTGCGAACGGCGCGGGGTGCCACCCCAAAACCTGCTGCGCTTGACGAACTGGACGGGCGGTTCCATCAACTGGAGTCCCGGCGATTTTCGAATCAACCTCCTCAATCCTCTACTGGCCATGGTCGCCGGCCGCGGGCTGACGAACCAAGCACAGTTCGTCCTGCTGTCCATGGACATTCCTTATCGGGTGACGGACGGATACAACGTGAACAGCACAACAGCGGCATTATTTTACGGGTTCAAGACCAACTCGGATCCGAGTTTGGGAACCTGCTCGTTGCCCGATTATTCCTCCAACAGTTACGCCTATTCCGAACTGCCCTTCAGCCAAGCGATGCCGGATACCGCTGCCACCAACTCGTTTCTGGCCATGATGCTCACAGACACGAATCTCGCCGCCGCGGAGAATACCCTTCGTCGCGGCGTGGCGGCGGACAATAGTTATCCGACCCAGACCGTCTACCTGGCTAAAACCAGCGACGCCCTTCGCAACGTCCGGTTTGTAGAATTTGACAATTCTGTTTTTGAAAACCAGGTGGTTGGCAACCCTGCCGCGACCCGCATTGACACCGATTTTACGGCGTTCACCAATCTGTTCGGTCTGCTGACGGGACTGGGCAACTACTCGCTGGCAACGAATGCCTTTGTGCCCGGCACCATAGGCGACAGCCTGACGTCGTATGGCGGCTGCATCTTTGATAGCGGGGGGCAGACGCCGTTGCTGGCGTTCTTGGAGGCCGGAGCTGCCGGCAGTTATGGCACGGTGATTGAACCTTGCAATTACACCCAGAAATTTCCCGACCCGGTGGATTATTTTTATCAGGCGCGCGGATTTTCGCTGGCCGAGGCCTACTATCAGAGCGTGCTTAACCCGTTCCAAGGGCTGTTCGTGGGCGAACCGCTCGCGGCACCGTTTGCGCGTCCCGGCAACGCGGACTGGAGTTCGCTGACCAATAGTGCAGTGTTGAGTGGGCAAACCAATTTGACATTGTCCTTCACAGCCGCCACCAACCGGCCGCTGGCACAGGCGGATTTGTTTGTGGACGGAACTTTTTTTCAGACGATGACCAACCTGCCGCCCGCTGCAGGAAATGTCCTTTCGGTCACGCTGAACGGTTATACGAACAATTTCACCGTGCCGACCAATGCCACTTTGGCGGCGACGACGGTGGGATTGGCGAATGTCTTAAACTCACAAGCGTATCTCACGCAAGTTGCCGCCTTCCCGGCGGGCGACCGGATTGAACTACAATCGCTGGCCACCTATATTTCCGGCAGCAATGTGACTTTGAGTGCCAGTGTCGCCAGCGGTTACACAACCAATTTGACCGCGCATTTGGCCGCTGCCCGGCCAGCATTTCTCGACACCGTTGCCACCGGCTACCAGTTCGTGACCGCCAGCAACACGCCCATCATCGGCGACTGGCTGCAACTCGCATTCACCAAGACCAACGGCACGACGGTGACACTGGCCGTCACCAATACGACTTCGGGCACGACCATCGGAACGATGGCGCTAAATCTGGTAAACCTGATCAATGCCAACCCGACCCTGCAAGCCACCGATGGCGTGCTCGCGGCAGATTTTTTTGACTATGATCCGTATGCCCTGCCCATCGTGCAATTTTTCCTGTATGCCCGCACCCCGGGCTGGCCAGCCTCCCAAATTCTGATCACGCTGACCAACTCTACCAATTTGCTGACGACACCGGTCGGCACGAATCCGCTGGACGCCAATGTTTCCAACCTCCGGCCGCGCAACCATCTATATCTGAGTTCGGGAACGAATTTATTGCCGGTAAATTTTGCGTTGGACACCACACAATTGCCCGACGGCTGGCATCAGTTGACAGCGATTGCCTACGAAGGAACCAGTGTTCGCACCCAGACCCACGTAGTGCGGAGCGTGAAGATTCAGAACACCGGCTTATCCGCGACGTTGGCCATGCTGCCAATGGGCACCAACGCCGGACAACTGCAATTCGCAGTGACGGCCAACGCCACCAACATTACGCGCATCGAACTGCTCAGCACCGGCGGCTCCGTGGGGGTGGCCACCAATCAAGCCACCGCCAGCTTTACCATATCCGCTGCATATTTGGGGACGGGCGTGCATCCGTTCTACGCAATGGTCACCGACCAAGCCGGGCATCGCTACCAAACACAAACTATTTGGTCCACGATTCCCGCCCTCACGCTTACCCTCGCTGGCACGCCACCAATTCTTGTATGGCCGGCCATTCCTGGCCGACAATATGATTTGCTGTTCGCCACGAACTTGTCGGCTGGATTTCAAACTGTAACGACGATGGCCGCAACAAATTCTTTAATCCAATGGCCTGTCACCACAACGAATAGCACAGGATTTTATCGGGTGCAATTGGACCAGTAAACCCATTGAAACAACAACCGGTAACGAATCCGTTTAAGTTCAAATCACCGGCAGCAAGAACACTTTGCCACTGCGGACGATGAATGCGCTGCAATTTTTCCGGCGGCGCCAGCCGAATTTTTAAGCTGGCCGAGCGCAAAATATTTACCGATGCGGTAGCTGTCGTTAATCGCCGCCGTGATGAAAATTTTTCCGATCTCCACCGAGTGCGGCAAGCCATGTCCAAGCGCCAGCGCTGCGCAAATAGCAGCGGAATAAGTGCAACCGGTGCCGTGCGTGGAAACGCCTTTCACAAACGGCGCGGAGAGAAGCAATTCGGTTTCGCCATCGAAGAAAATATCCATGGCCATGCGAGAATTCTTCAAGTGCCCACCTTTGACTAAAACCGCGCAGCCGTAGCATGAATGAATTTTCCGCGCAGCGGATCGCAAATCCTCAGCCGAGGAAATTTTTTGTCCGGCGAGAATTTCCGCCTCGTCCAGATTGGGCGTGACGAGCACGGCCAGCGGCAGGAGCTTGGACCGGAGAATTTTCTCTGCCGCCGGCTGCAATAGCCGGGCACCGCTGGTCGAAACCATCACCGGATCTACGACCAATTGCCAGTGGTTGGATTTTAATTTTGAGTTGCGAAAAAAATTCGCGACGACGGAAATGTTTTGCGCGGAGAATAACATTCCCGTTTTCACGGCTGCCGGATTGAGCTCTTCAAATACGGCTTCAATTTGCCGGCGCAACATTCTGGGCGAGCACGGCTCCACGCCGAGAACGCGTTTGGGATTTTGCGCGGTCAAACAAGCGATGGCGCTCGTGCCGTGGACGCCGAGGGCGGCAAAGGTTTTCAGATCAGCCTGGATACCGGCGCCACCGCCGCTGTCAGAGCCGGCGATGGTGAGGGCGACAGGCAATTTTTGAAATGACTTCATGGGAAAGTTTGTCACGGCGAACCTAATACGATTATTTCGCCACGGTGGCGTGGTCACGCAGCCAGCGCAAATCCTCATTGCCGCCGCCGGAAATGATTCGAATATGATCGCCATCCCCACCACCGGAATTCATCCAGCTGGGGTCGGGCGACGGGCCGGTTACCGTAACGGTGTGGGCCAGCATCCAAGTTTGAGGATTTGACCAGCGGTGTGCTTCCACATGCCCATCGGCGAAAGCCACGGTGCCCGAATGATTATGTTCCACCGACGGGCGATGATAAAAATACGAACTCGAATTTGCCACGACATCAAATGCTGGATAACAAACGCTGACTGGAGAAGTGTCAATGAACGTAAAAATCTCACTGGGATTATATGCGGCAACGTCGGAGCTTTTACGAAAAACAATGTGGTTCGCGTCATAGTTACTGTCATTGCCATATTCCCAATTGCACCAAGCGTTCAAGGCATAGGTGCGCACGCGCGAGATGTAATTACCGCCGACGTTCAACGTGCTATGGTCGGCGGGACAGCGGTAGATGGCGGCCACGCGAATGTAATTCGCAAACAAGGCATTGGTCGGGTCGGTCAAATAGCTGGGATCACTGAAGGCTTGAAAATCGTTGTGCCAGTTGCCGGTCACCCAGGTTTTAACGGTCGGGCCGGTGCCGTAGCCATTAGACACCAATCGTTCAGCATTGTCGCCAGTGTAAAGATGCCACGTCAGCGATAATTGCCTGATGTTGTTCAAACATTGAATCCGGTAAGCCTGCGCCTTGGCGCGGGAAAGCGCGGGCAACAGCAGCGCAGCAAGAATGGCAATGATGGCGATGACGACCAGCAATTCAATCAGCGTGAAGGCTCGACGCGGGCGGAATTGTTTGTGGACCGGAACATTCATCACATTAGCTGACCGCAAACTACCATTGAACCGGCGGCGGACAAGTTCAACTTTGAACCTTGAACCGCCCGCGGTCATCTTCATATTTGGGGCATGGACAAAGACAAGGTCGCAGAAATTTTGGTGGAAATCGGCGTGCTCCTGGAGTTGAAGGGTGAAAACCCGTTCAAGACACGCGCTTATGCGAACGGCGCGCGAACGATTGAGAGTTTGAACGAACCGCTGGCCACGCTCGTTGCCGAAAAGCGGCTCGGCGAAATCAAGGGTATAGGCGCGGCACTCGAGCAGAAAATCACGGAACTGGTCGAGACGGGAAAATTGAAATATTACGATGAGTTGAAAGCTTCCATTCCGCCGGGCTTGATCGAGATGCTGGAAATTTCCGGCCTTGGCCCGAAGAAAATCCAGGCGATGAACAAGCAATTGGGCATTGATTCCATTGAGAAACTTGAGGCGGAGTGCAAAGCGGGAAAAGTTGCGGAATTGGGCGGCTTTGGCGAGAAAACACAGGCAAACATCCTGGAAGGCATCGAACGCAAACGGACCTACGCGAGCAAGCATTTGTTGAGCGATGCATGGTTGGCGGCGGAACCGTTGCTGGAAAACCTTCGGCAGCATTCCGACGTGATCCGTTGCAACACGGCGGGAAGTTTGCGGCGTTTCAAAGAAGTCATCGGCGATATCGACCTGCTGGCATCATCAAAGAATGCGCCAGCGGTGATTGAATTTTTTATTTCGCAGCCGGGCATCGTCAAGGTGCTGGCGGAGGGCGAAACGAAGGCGAGCGTGATACTGGAGGGTGGCATTCAGTGCGATTTGCGCGTGGTAAGCGATGCAGAATATCCGTTTGCGCTGGCGTATTTCACCGGCAGCAAAGAGCACAACATTGTGATGCGCCAGCGGGCGATCCAGCGTGGATTGCGGCTGAATGAATACGGCTTGTTCAAGTCGAAGGAGGAAACACGCGAGGCGAAACTTCTGGTGCCATGTCGGAGCGAGGAAGATATTTTCACCAAGCTGGACTTGGTTTTTGTGCCGCCGGAGTTACGCGAGGATCATGGCGAATTTGCCGCGGCTGAGAAAAATGATTTGCCGAAGTTGGTGGCGTGGTCGGACTTGAAGGGCGCGCTGCACAATCACTCAAATTGGAGCGACGGGCACAATACGCTGGAGGAAATTGCGGAGTTCATGGACGAACTTGGACTGGAATACTGGGCCATTACGGACCACTCAAAGTCATCGTATCAGGCAAATGGGCTGGATGCTGAACGACTCCGCGAGCAAATCACAGAGGTTGGCAAGCTGAATAAAAAATTTGCCGATGGGGGACGGAGATTCAGACTCCTGACAGGGACGGAAGTGGATATTTTGAAAGAGCGCTTGGATTTTGACGATGATTTGCTGGCGGAACTCGAGGTGGTGGTGGCGAGTCTGCACGTTCCGTCGAGCAGCGAAGCCGAAAACACTAAACGCTTGATTCGCGCGGCAGAAAATAAATATGTCCACACCCTAGGCCACCTGACCGGACGCCTGCTGTTGGAGCGCGAGTCGTATCCGCTTAACGTGCCGGCGGTAATTGATGCGTGTGCGGCAACGGGGACGTGGATTGAGCTAAATTGCAACCCACATCGGCTGGATTTAGATTGGCGGCACTGGCCCTACGCGATAAGCAAGGGTGTGAAATGTGTCATAAATCCAGACGCGCACCGCAATGCACATGCCGGTTATCTACGTTTGGGCGCGGGTGTGGCCCGGAAAGGCTGGCTGGAAAAGACCACAGTGATAAACACTTTGCCCCGCTCGACACTGAAAAATGAATTGAAACGCAAGCGCGACAGATTAAAGCCGTAATCTTGTTAATTCCACAAATTTATGTTGATTTAAAGCCTTATAATTACCGGAAATTTGTTTTGACGGACAACTTGCCAGACTGATAAGTTTAAATGCAATCGGCCGCTAGGAATTTTGAATTCCAAGCGATATCTGTGGTCGAATAACCAGCGTAGCACTATGAAAAAAATCTTTGTTTCTGTCGGACTGGCAGCCGTGGGCGCTGCTGGATTACCAACTGCGTTTGCTCAGGGAATGGAAGCAGGGGCTACGCCGAAAATCTGGAACGTGGCCGCGAATTTGCGCGGATTTTATGATGACAATTACGCGGTAGCTAACAATAAGACCGGTAGTTTTGGCTTTGAATTTACCCCTTCTATTTCAGCGAATGTTGCGCTCAAGCAAACTGACATCGGCGTAAAATACACCTTTGGGATGTTTTATTATCTGCAACGCGCCGATAATGGCATGGACCCGATGGACTACTCGCATCAGGGAGATTTCTGGCTGGATCACACTTTCAACGAGCGTTTCAAAATTAATTTGTCCGACTCGCTGGCCATTGGTCAGGATCCTAAATTAGTTCAAGGCGGAGCGGTAGTTCGAGTTCAAGGCAACAATGTTGCCAACCATGCGACAGCTACACTCAATTCACAATGGACCCGGCAGTTCAGCACGGCGACGCATTACGGCAATAATCTTTTTATCTACAGCAATGGTGGGACTAATTCTCCCAGCAATCCCAGCGATGCCGCCCAGCTCAACCGGATGGAGCAAAGTGTTGGCACCGATTTCCAGTGGCATTTCCAACCGGAAACGATGGGCTTTGTTGGCTATAATTTCACCTGGGTTCGCTACAATGGAAATGCGCAGATTGCTTCGCCCTTCATTTTAATCAATCCGCCAAAAGCGCCGAGGACAATTCATTACTACAGCGATGCCCGCGACAACAATGCGCATTATGGCTATGTGGGCGTTCAACATGAATTCAGTCCGAACTTAAGCAGTTCCTTGAAGGCCGGTGTGTCCGAAACAGATATGTATAACGATCCGGTGTCGCCTTCTACCTCGTTGGCACCGTATGTGGATTTCAGTGCTACTTACACATATATTCCCGGCTGCTATGTTCAGGTTGGGGTTACGCAGGATCAAAACGCTACTGACGTTGTCACTCCCGGCGCCAACGGGCACTTGACCCAATACCAGCAAACCTCGGTATTCTACATGGACGTCAACCATCGGTTCACTCCCAAGTTGTCGGCCTCGCTGAACACCCAATATCAATATTCCACCTACAAGGATGGTGCGTATAGCAACGACACCGGTGACAGCTCAATCAGCACTGGCATCAACTTAAACTATCAGATTAACCGCAATTTGTCGGCCCAAGCCGGTTATACCTTTGATGAGTTGTTTTCAAGCATCAACGGCCGCGGTAATTCCCGCAACACGGTTTACCTTGGTCTGGGTGCCAATTATTGATGAATGGTTGAAATCATAGTTTGAGCACCAATTCGGGAGCCGAGTCCGAGACAGGCTCCCATATTTTTTTAAGATATGGACCCACTAAAAAATTCCCCGCCGCCCGAGGCAAGATTACACTTTTTGGATTATTGGCGAGTCATACGCATCCGCAAGGCGATCATCATCACCGTTTTTCTCATCACCGCCATCATTGCGACGGCCGTTACTTTCATCCTGCCGGAATCCTACGCCAGCACCTGCAAAATCAAGGTGGAGAATGAGGTAAACGACAGCCCCGGCGGCTATTCGCCCACGCCGTCGCAAATGAGTTATGACCCTTACTTCATTCAGACCACATTTGAAATCATGTCGTCGTCGTTGGTTTTGAGCAATGTCATCAACACGCTCAATCTGAATGTCGAGTGGGGGAAAAAATACTTCAACGGCGAGACCCTCAAAACCACAGAGACGATGGAAATCCTCAAGGGCCGCATGGGACTTGCCCCCGTGCGCAATACCAAGCTGATTTCCATCACCGTTTACAGTGACGATGCCAAGGAAGCCGCGCTGCTCGCCAACACCATCGCCGAAGCCTATAAAAACTATCGTCAGGACACCCGTCGGCAAACTACCGCCAAAGGTTTGGAAGTTCTCCAGGGTCAATATCTGGAAGAGTCCAACCGCATCCAGATGGCGCAGCTACAAATTGAAAACCTTCGGCGCGATTTGGGCATCACCGTTGATCAGGCTGACTCTCCCGGCTTCACCGCCTCGCTTACCACCGAACAACTACAGGCACTTCACAATCAAATGATCGAAGGCGAACGCGCCTACAAGGAGCAGGCCGTTCAACTCCAGCAACTCAAGTCGTTCGACAATAACCGGCTTCGGGACGTGCTACCCAACGTGGTTAACGACGGAGCCTTGAGCGACTTACTCGCTAAGCTTCACGAGGCTCAACAAAAAATTGCCACGCTTAAAATTGACTATGCTGCGGACAATCTCAATGTGACCCGCGTCCAGACGCTCATTGACACCCTGAACAAACAAATCGATGACCGCATTACCGGGATTCTTTCCAGCCTGGAAAGCCAAGTCATTTCCAAGAAGACCTCGCTGGAAGCACTCACGCAATCCGTTGAAGATGCTAAAAAGAAAGACATGACGGAATCCGCAAAAAACCAGCCTTACTATGACGCCAAACGCAATCTGGAGCAATTGCGTGATCTGCATAAACTCCTTTATTCAAAAATCGCTGCGGAAAGACTGGAACAAGAAATTCCAAAAACCCAGATGGTACAAATGACCGACCGAGCCGAACCCGGCAAAGCGCCCGTCAAACCAAACAAAACGGTCAACATCGTGCTCGGTCTGGTTTTCGGCCTCATCATGGGCATCGGTCTGGCGTTCTTCATTGAATATCTCGACACCAGCGTCAAGACCATTGACGACGTGGAACGCACGTTCCAAGCGCCGGTTCTCGGCGTCATTCCGCAAAACATCGGCTACCTTGTGGATGAGGGGACAGAAAGCAAGCACGCCGAGGCTTATCGCGTGCTCCGCACCAACCTGCTGTTCACCCGCAAGGAAGAGACCCTCAACACCATTGTCGTCGTCAGCGCCGGGGCCGGTGAAGGCAAATCCACCACCACCATCAATCTGGCCACAGTGTTTGCCCAGGCTGGAAATCGCGTTTTGATTGTGGACTCCGACTTGCGCCGTCCGACCCTGCACAAACTTTTCAAGGTCACCAACAATCTTGGCTTGACCAACTATCTGCTCAAGCAAAACACCCTCGCGGAAATCGTGCAAACCACGGGTGTGCCCAATCTCGACTTCATGGCCAGCGGTAAATTGCCCAACAGTTCCATGGGCATCCTGGGTTCCACCCAGATGAAACAGATGATCACCGAGCTTAAACAACGCTACGACTTCATCTTCTTCGATTCACCCCCCATTCTCGGCGTGAGCGACGCCTCCATTCTGGCCAGTGAAGTGGATCTGGTGATGCAGGTCATTCAATACCGCCGCTATCCGCAGCCCATGACTATTCGCGCCAAGCAAATGATTGAGAAGGTAGGCGGGAACTTCGTCGGCATTGTCCTCAACAACATCAATATGTCGCAGGACGAAGGCTACTATTACTACAGCGGCTACTACCACGACTACTACTACAGCCGGAATCCCAGCGAACAGGATGCCGAAAACAAGTCTGCTCTCGCAGCTTCAGGTGACACTGAAATCAAAACCAAATCTTCGGATGATACCGAGATTAAACAAAAGTATTGATCAATCCCACGGTTGTTGCTGATATAATTTGCCGATGAAACCTTATCATTTTTCGCTACTTCGTCGAAGTTTGTTAACGCTGGTTCCAGTGCTGACATTGGGTCTCGCTGGCTGCTCCCTTTTTTCCAGTTCAGGAAATAAACCAGACTTTAATCGCGATCCGGGATACGTAAAGAATCCCGGTGAAGGCGTCCAACCGCGCCTGCACATCGGAGACGTTGTTTCCATAACTTTTTCCGGCCTGCCCGAAACAATTGAACCGCAGGACAAACCCATCAAGGAAGACGGCACCATTACTTTGCCCGATGTCGGCCGGGTAAAAGCCGTTGGCAAAACCATTGGCGAACTTGAAGATACCATTCACGATCTTTACGTTCCAAAAATCTACACGCATCTAAATGTCACCGTCAAAACCAGCAGTGACCGCGTCTTTTACATCAGCGGCGAGGTGAAATCTCCGGGCCGGGTGATTTATGCCGGAGACATAACCGTCAGCAAAGCGATCACCTCAGCCGGCGACTTCACCGATTTTGCCGATCGGAGCGATGTGATACTCATTCGAGCCAACGGTGAGCGCTTTGAGCTTAATATGAATCGTATTCTTTCCGGCAAGAATCCTGACCCGCCGGTCTTTCCCGGTGACCAAATCAAAGTCGGCCGCCGGTTGTTCTGATGATTCAACTACGCATACTTTCGGGCCAAACGGCGGACGACACCCTGGTCATCCGCCGTTTTCCTTTCCGCATCGGTCGCGCGCGGGAAAATGATTTATGCCTAGAGGCCAACGGCGTCTGGGATCACCACCTCACCTTGGACTTTCAGAAATCCGAAGGTTTTACCCTACATACCGCGCCAGACACCTTCGCCGCCATCAACGAACAAACCGTGACTTCCGCACGCCTCCGCAATGGTGACATTGTTTCCTTCGGCTCCGCTAAAATCCAGTTTTGGCTCGCCGCCCCGCGCCAACGCGGACTGCACCTCCGCGAACTGTCTGTCTGGCTACTCCTGATCGCCGTCACTGCCTTCCAGTTCGTCCTGATTTACCGGTTGCTGAAATAAGAAACCACGCGAAAACTTCGCGTGGTTTGTAAATTTCACAATTTGTTTTAATGCCGGAAATGCCGCGCACCGGTGAACGCCATCGCCATGCCACGCGCATCTGCCGCCGCGATGACTTCCGCGTCTTTCACCGAACCGCCCGGTTGAATCGCGGCCGTCGCGCCTGCATCCGCAGCCGCGATAAGGCCGTCAGGAAACGGAAAGAACGCGTCACTGCACACTACGCTAGCGGCGAGCGATAATTTCGCCTCGCCGGCTTTCCACACCGCGATGCGGCTGCTGTCCACGCGGCTCATCTGCCCAGCGCCGGTGCCAAGCGTGCGACCTTCGCCGACATAGAGAATTGCATTGGATTTCAAATGCTTCACCACGCGCCAGCCGAAGAGCATCGCCTTCAATTCCGCTTCCGTGGGCTGGCGTTTCGTGACGATTTTCAAATCCGCCGCCGCCGTGACTTTCAAATCGCGCTGCTGGAGCAAGAACGAATCCGCACCCACGCTGCGCATATCCCAGGGTTGGGCTGAGAGCGGGCATTTCTGGATCTGGAGCAAGCGTAGATTTTTCTTCTTCTGCAAAATCGCCAGCGCCTCGGCGGAAAACTCCGGTGCGACGATGACCTCGCTGAAAATTTCCGCAATGGCTTCAGCACACGCGCCGTCGAGCGTTTTGTTCACGGCGATGATGCCGCCGAACGGTGCCTGCTTGTCCGTGGCGAACGCCTTGTCCCACGCCTCACGCAGGTTCGCGCCCTGGCCGACACCGCATGGATTGGTATGCTTCAAGATGGCGAGCGTCGGCACATCTTCGCGGAATTCGGCGATAAGCGCGGTCGCGGCGGTAAGATCCAGAATGTTGTTATAGGAAAGCTCCTTGCCGTGGAGTTGCTTGAAGAAATCGTGAAACTTGCCGTAGAGCGCGGCGGTCTGATGCGGATTCTCGCCATAGCGTAGCGGCTGTGCCATCGGCGCGGAAACCGTCAGCACTTGCGGCAGCGCCGATTTGTCGGCGGCAAACTCCTTTTGCAGGTGCGCGGCGATGGCGGCATCGTAAGCCGCCGTGCGCGCATAGACTTTCGCGCACAGCTTGCGGCGCAGCTCCAAAGTCGTGTTTCCGCTCTCGGAGATTTGCTTGGCCACTTCCGCGTAGTCGAATGGATCCACGACCACCGTGACGCTGTCGTGATTTTTTGCCGCGCTGCGGAGCATCGATGGCCCCCCGATATCAATATTTTCAATGGCATCGTGCAGCTTCACGTCCGGCTTGGCGACGGTGGCTTCGAACGGATAGAGATTTACCACGACCAGATCAATCGGCTTGATGGCGTGCTGTTTCACCGCCGCCTCGTGCGCCGCATTGCCGCGGATATAGAGCAGGCCGCCATGGACGAGCGGGTGCAGCGTCTTCACGCGACCATCGAGCATTTCGGGGAAGCCGGTGTGCTCGCTGATGTCCTTCACGACCAGGCCGGCTTCGCGCAGCGCCTTGGCGGTGCCGCCGGTGGAGATGAGCTCGACGCCTTGAGCCGCGAGGATTTGGGCGAAGGGAACCAGTCCGGTTTTGTCGGAAACAGAAAGCAGGGCGCGTTGGATTTTCACGCGCGTAAAAATCTATTGTGCCGCGCCAACCGTCAATCGGCAAATTGCACTTCAAGGAACATATTTTGCTCCGGCAACCTCCCGCTCATGGTTTGGCTGGCCGATTTTGGCCCATACTCACTTGGCCGGAGCGAGTTCTGCACCAACGGCGCGTTCCAAACGCGCGCGGGCGGTGGCGTAGTCGTGCTGGGACTGCACCTGGGTCGTCCGAGCCTGCGTCAGCGAGGTCTCGGCGTCGAGCACATCCAACTGGGTGCCGGTGCCGGCGCCAAAACGCGCATTCGCCTCGCGCAAGGCCTCCTCGGCCTGTTCCTGCACCTTGGTTTGCGACTCGAGCACTTCCTTGGCCTCCAGAAAATCCGAATACGACGTGCGCACGTTCAATTCGATCTGACGGGCGCGGTCTTCCAGTTCGGTCCGGGACTTCTGGTAAAGCGCCTTGGATTGTTTCACTTTGCCATAGGTCAACGCTCCGTCGAAGATATTCCAGGTCAACTGCCCGCCGACGTTCCAGCCGTTGATCTCATCGCCCACATCGGTGCTGAAGGAGGAATTCTGCCAATTGTAACCGGCGAACGCCTGGATGGTCGGCTGGTAGCCGGACTTGGCGCTGACGATGTTCAGTTTTTGCAACTCGACCTGCTCGCGCAAATCCTTCAACTCCGTGCGTCGTTCCAGCGCCTGCTGGATGGCGTCCGGCAGAGCCATGTTCCAGCCGGCCACGTCAAAATTATCCGTAAGATTCAGCGGGATGTTTTCCAGAACTTCGCGCGGCAGGTTGTAGCCGAGGAAATTGGCCAGCACGTTCTTGGCGACGCGATACTGGCTGCTCGCGCGAAAGAGATTCGGCTTGGCATTGGCGACCGCCACTTCCGCCCGCAGCACGTTAAAGTGCGGCACCGTGCCGGCGTCAAACCGACGCTGCTGGTCATCGAGCTCCTTTTGCAGCAATTTAACCGAGGCTTCATTCACAGTGATCTGCTGCGCGGCGAGCAGCACGTCATAATACGACAGCCGCACCAGCAATAGCGTGTCAGCAATCTGTGTCTGATATTGAGCGATGGCCTGCCGCTTCTGGACCGACGCGGCCTTGACGGCGGCAATCAGCTTCCCGCCCTGGTAAATGCTCTGGACAATCTGGATGCCGGAATTCCAATTCTGATGGGGCGTGGGAAACGTCGCGCCGGGAAAGTTTTGCACCAGCGCCTTGTCCTCATCGATGTATTTCCCGCTCGCAATCAACTGCGGCAGCGCCACGGCGCGCGTCTGGATCACCACGCCCTGCGAGGCTTCGAGGTCGCTCTTGGCCTTGAGGATCACGGCGTTCTGCGCCAGCGCGATGTTGACGCAATCGGCCAGCGACAATGGCCGCGAGAGCCAGGCCGGCGCGTTGGTTTCCTGGGCAGAAACCGTCACGGCAAAAACAAACAGCAGTGAAAACCACGTCAATTTTTTCATACAGCGAAACCATCCTACCATTCGGTAGGTTAAAAGTCGAATGAATCGTTTCGCTCGTAAAAAGTCCCGTTCATGGTAACGTGATCGCGGTGTCGGCATGAAACATTTTGCGAACATTCTCTGGTGCGGATGCGCGGTCGCGCTGCTCGGCGGCTGCGCGAAAAACTCCTCCGATGGCTTTCAAGGCTACATCGAAGGCGAATACGTCTATGTCGCCGCCCCGCTCGGCGGCGCGCTCGCGAAGCTGGCCGTGGCGCGCGGCGATCAGGTCAAGCAAGGCGGGCTTTTGTTTGAATTGGAGCGGCAGTCCGAAGCCGCCACACTGGCCCAGGCTGAAAAGAATCTCGCGCAGGCGCAGGCGCAGGTTGACGACCTGGTGAAAGGCAAACGCCCGACGGAAATCGAATCACTCACCGCGCAATTGGCGCGGGCGCAGGCGAATTTGAAATTATCCGTCGCGACGGCCTCGCGCCGCGAACAACTCGGCGGCTCCGATGTGATTTCCAAGGAAGAATTGGATCAAGCCCGGGCCGAGACCGCCGCAAATCAGGCGCAAGTCGATCAACTCACGGCAGATCTCGCCACCGCCAAACTGGGCGGCCGCGATGACGCCATCCGCGCCGCGCAGGCCGCTGTCGAATCGCAACGCGCCGCGCTCGACAAGGCCAAGTGGTCGTTTGACCAGAAACAACAATTCGCGCCCGCCGGCGCGCAGGTCCACGACACGCTTTATCGCCAAGGCGAATGGGTCGCGGCCGGAAATCCCGTGGTCGCCCTGTTGCCGCCGGAGAATGTCAAAGTGCGCTTCTTCGTGCCGCAGGACAAGTTGCCGTCGATTAAAATCGGCCAGACCGTTTCCGTCCAGTGCGACGGCACGCCGCGCGCCATCCCGGCCGTCATCAATTACATCGCCACGCAGGCCGAATACACGCCGCCCGTGATTTACAGCCGCGAGACGCGGGCGAATCTGGTGTTCATGATCGAGGCGAAAATCTCCCCGGCGGACGCGGCGGATGTGCGCCCCGGCCAACCGGCGGATGTGCGCTTGAATTAAGATGACCGCGCGGCAAACGCTCCAACTCCTCCGCGACCACGAATCGCGCAATATCCTGTTCGTCGAGCCGGACGGCTCGTGGCCCATTGTCTGGGAGCGCGCGCAGGGCGTTCACGTGTGGGATGCGAACGGGAAAAAGTATCTGGACCTCACCGCCGCGTTTGGAGTGGCGGCGGCGGGCCATGCGAATCCAAACGTGGTCAAGGCCGGCCAGAAACAAATGGCGAAACTGCTGCACGCCATGGGGGACGTGCATCCGCACGCGCTGAAGGCGCAACTGGCAAAAGAATTAAGCCGGCTGACGTTCGAGCGCTGGACAAATCTTCCGCAGCGGAAAACCAAACCTGCCAAACGCCAAACCGGTAAAGTCATTTTCAGCAACTCCGGTTTTGAAGCCGTCGAATCCGCGCTGAAGACCGCACTGCTGGCCACCGGCAAGCGCGGGGTCATCGCCTTTAAAGGCGGCTATCACGGCCTCGGCTACGGCGCGCTCAACGCCACGCACCGCGAGCATTTCCGTTCGCCGTTCCGCGACCAGCTCCGCGCGTTTGGCCGGTTCGCCAGATTTCCCACGACCAAGGGCGATTTGCCGTCGCTGGCAGCATCGCTCCGCCATATTTTCGCCCGTGAAAAAATCGGGGCCATCCTCGTGGAGCCAATCCAGGCGCGCGGCGGCATCAACGTTCCGCCGCCGGAATTCCTGCCCCTGCTCCGCCGATTGTGCGACCAGCACGGCGCGCTCCTGATTCTCGACGAGATTTACACGGGCTTCGGCCGCACGGGTGCGTGGTTCGCCTGCGAGCACTCTCGCGTGACGCCGGATTTGATCTGCCTGGGCAAAGCGTTGACCGGCGGCTTTCCCCTCTCGGCCTGCGTCGGGCGCGCGGAGGTGATGGACGCCGCCTGGCCCGCCTCGACGGGCGAGGCGATTCATACCAGCACGTTCCTCGGCCATCCGGTGGGCTGCGCGATGGCGCTGGCGGAAATTGCCGAAATCAAAAGATTAAAGCTGGTCGCCCGCGCCGCCGAACGGGGAACTGCTTTGCTCGCCGAACTGGCTTTGATTCAAGACTCAAATCTAAAAATTCAAACCTCCGCGCGCGGCCTGGGCTTGATGGCCGGGCTGGAATTGCGTTGGCCCGACGGCCGGCCCGCCACGGAGATTGCCTTGCGCGTCATCAAAAAGCTGTTGCACCGCGGCTACATTTTTCTGCCCGAAGGCGAACACGGCAACGTCATCGGCTTCACGCCGCCGCTGACCATCACGAAATCACAACTGGCGCAAGCGGTCCGCGCGCTGCGAACGATCCTGGCTCATGAAACTCTCTGAAATGCGCGACCTGTTGGCGCGGCGCGACATCCAGCTCACGAAATCGCTCGGGCAGAATTTCCTGCACGACGCGCATCAGCTGGAGCGCATCGCCGCCGCCGCCGAATTGAGCGCGGCCGACAACGTCCTGGAGATCGGGCCCGGCCTGGGGCCGCTGACGCAACTGCTCTTGAAACAGAGCGGGCAGGTGCTCGCCATCGAGATGGACGGGCGGCTGGTCGAAGTGTTATGCGAACGCTTTGCGGCCGAACTGGCCGCGGAATCCAGCCCGCGACTGGAACTGCATCACGACGACGCGTTGAAGTTTTTGCAGCGCGAGCCGCGCGACTGGCGCGATTGGAAACTCGTCGCGAATCTCCCCTACTCCGTCGCCTCGCCGATCCTGGTGGAGCTGGCCGCCGGCGAACGCGCGCCGAAACTCATCGTGGTCACCTTGCAACTCGAAGTCGCGCAGCGGCTGATGGCGCCGACGGACGACGACCATTACGGCATCCTGACGCTGCTCGTGCAACTGGACTTCCAGCCGCGCGGCTGGTTCAAGATTCCGCCGGGCTGCTTTTTCCCGTCGCCGGAAGTGGATTCCGCCTGCGTGTGTCTGGTGCGGCGGGCCACGCCGTTGCTGGCGGAAGGGCAGCGGGAGATGTTCCGGCGGATTGTGAAAAAGGCTTTTTCGCAGCGCCGGAAGATGATGTTGAAACTCCTCAAGCAGGACTGGCCGAAGGAGAAGCTGGAAGCCGCGTTTGCCGAATTAAACATCTCGCCGATGGAACGCGCGGAGAAATTGAGCCTCGAACAATTCGTTGCCCTGACGAACCGGCTGACCAGCGGCGTTTGACGCGCGGCCAACCGGTAAATAAGGCCGGTCCGGGCCGATCCAAGGACTGAAAGTGTCCGTGAAGTGACACACTGCCGTTCCGGCGGATTTTTTCACGAATCCATTCCGGCCGAATCTTTCCCCAAGAGGATCTAGGTGAGGGCGGTCGTTAAACCCAATCATCGGTTGGTTGTCCGCCCACCCCGATGCGTTTTGGATTGTTTCCTGGTGGCGCGGGCGTATGGTTTATCCCCATGAGAACTTGGGTTGATCCGGAAACATCCTTTACTCGTCCGGCTTGAACAAAAATCTATGTTTATGCTGTTTCGATTGTTCAACGTGGAGGCCGTGGCGGATTATCTGAACCTCACGCCGGCGGACATTGAACAACGGGTGAAGGATGGCGAGATCCCCTTTGAACGTCGCGGCCACCGGCTGGTCTTCCGCAAGAGCGAGATCGATGAATGGGCTTCGCGCCGCATCATGGGTTTCGCGCGCGACCGGCTGACGGCGTATCATGAAAAATCCACGCGCCTTACGCGTGCGCTCCTGCCGCACGAGGCCATACTGCCGGAGATGCTGACCGCCAGTGCCATGGATTCCGCCATGACTTCCAAAACCAAGGCGTCCGTCCTGCACGATCTCGTGGCCCTGGCGGATCAGACCGGCCAGCTCAACGACCCGAAAACCCTGTTCGACAGTCTGGCGGCGCGGGAAGAACTGTGCTCCACCGCCATGTCCGGCGGGTTCGCCCTGCCCCATCTGCGCACGCTGGAACCTTACCTGTTTGAAACCTCATTCATCGTTGTGGGCCGGTCGGTCCAGGCCATTCATTTCGGTGCGCCCGGCGGCGAGCCGACGCAACTGTTCTTCCTGATCTGCTGCCAGGACGACCGCCTGCATCTGCACACGATTGCCCGGCTGTGCGTGCTGGCGATAAAGACGAACTTGCTCGAACAACTCCGCGCCGCCCCCGATGCTCCGGCCATGCGCGACGCGCTCATCGCCGCGGAACAGGAGATTTTGGCCGACCCCAAGCGGGCTGCGTCATCCCACGTTGCAGAATAGTCTTCCCACGATGTTCGATTGACATCCCGCTTCGTCCGAAAGCAATCGGACAGGGTCCGAAGACAATGGAACTACGTGGAATCGTCTTCCGCCGTCGTCCGATAGCATTCCGGCGACGTCCGATGGCTTTCCCGCTTCATCCGAAGACAATCGGATGACGTCCGAAGACAATGAAACGCTGTCCGATGACTATCAAACGTCGTGGGATGACAATAGAACGTAGTCCGATAGCAATAAAACTGCCTCCGAAGACAATAGAACGTCGTGGGAAGACAATAAAACTGTGTTTGTAGGTAATGAAATTAAGTTTCTCAGCCATCCTTTTTGACGAAATATCCTTAAAACCAGCCGGTTAGGCTAAAAACCTTAAAAACACCCCATTTGAGGAATCACGGCCAGCGATGTCCTCCGATTTTACCGCGCCGGCACCTTGGCCTACACCAAACCTAGGTGACGGCCTAGGTTCTTTTCAAACCTGACTTTCAACGCGGCCAGCAACTCGTCGCGTTGTTTGGGGGGGCAATTTTTTCATTTCAATGCCTTTTGTTTGGCTGATTCGTGGAGTGGCATTCTGCCGAGAATCCCAACGGGATTCTGAGATTGCGGCCCACATCAAATGTTGATGTGGGCAACACCGGTCACAACAACCTGACCATCCTTTACGTCAAACATTATGGCGCGCATGGATGGCTCGTTAAACCGCAACTCGTAACCCTTATCAGACCAGCTCCTGTAAATCGCCACGGGCTTCGAGTCTTTGATTTCCTCAAATTCCTGACGAACCCAGTCGCTTTCAAAGCTAACTCTCTTGGTGTCGATGCGGGGAATCACTTTGTCGGCGAAAGCAACATCAATCCCCTTGCCGACTGAAATCTGAATTGACGCTTTTTTGAATTCGTATTGGCGCAAGAGCGTTGAGTATTTCGCCTCCGATCCGGCCCAAAAATCCCCAACTCGTTTTGAAGGCTTGTCGGAATCACGCTCCTCCCATCCGAGTTTGGAGATTGTCACGGTATCGAATGATGTATTCCGACCGTCGACACGCTCAACACTCTTCACACTGATGCCCTTGGTCAAGGAAGGCAGATAGTGAAACGTTCTTACTTCCGACGGCTTATCAATTCCACATGCCTTTGCGAGTTCAAGCACCTGTTTGATCTCACTGGGCGTGAGATGGGCCTCAGCAATGAAGTTGGTTGTGATCTTCTGGGGACTGACCGCACGTTTGGACTGATTCGTTTGGCCTGCGACGACTGTTGCTTGGAGGCATTGAAAAGCGAGCCACGCAAACAAAAGCACTTTGCCAGCCTGCATCGATTTCATAACCCAATTCTCATTCACGCCTTCGCGTAAACCTCCGCGCCCTTTTCCACGAACTCCTTCGACTTTTCTTCCATGCCTTTCTTCAGCGCCTCTTCCTCGGCGAGGCCGGAGCGCTGCGCGCAGTTGCAAGTGTCAGGTTTCAAGTTTCAAGCGGGCTCAGGCTTTCGTGTATACTTCTGCGCCTTTCTCGATGAATTCGCGAGATTTTTCTTCCATGCCTTTGGCCAAGGCTTCCTGTTCAGAGACCTTTTGCTCTTCCGCATACTTCCGCACATCTTCCGTTATTTTCATGGAACAAAAGTGCGGGCCGCACATGGAGCAGAAATGTGCGGTCTTGGCGCCGTCCTGCGGGAGGGTTTCGTCGTGAAATTCGCGCGCGGTCACGGGGTCGAGCGCGAGGTTGAATTGATCTTCCCAGCGGAATTCAAAGCGCGCCTTGGAGATGGCGTTGTCGCGGTATTGCGCGCCGGGATGGCCCTTGGCCAGGTCCGCCGCGTGCGCGGCAATCTTGTAGGTGATGACGCCGTCTTTCACGTCCTTCTTGTTCGGCAGGCCGAGGTGTTCCTTGGGCGTGACGTAGCAGAGCATTGCGCAGCCATACCAGCCGATCATCGCCGCGCCGATGCCGCTGGTGATGTGGTCGTAGCCGGGCGCGATGTCAGTGGTGAGCGGCCCGAGCGTGTAGAACGGCGCTTCGCCGCACCATTCGAGCTGCTTCACCATGTTCTCCTCGATCATGTGGATGGGCACATGGCCGGGACCTTCGTTCATCACTTGCACGCCCTTGGCCCACGCGCGCTTGGTGAGTTCGCCCTGCGTTTCGAGTTCGCCGAACTGCGCCTGGTCGTTCGCATCGGCAATCGAGCCGGGGCGAAGTCCATCGCCGATGGAGAACGAAACGTCATATGCGGCCATGATGTCGCAGATGTCGTCCCAGTGGGTGTAGAGGAAATTCTCCTTATGATGCGAGAGGCACCACTTGGCCATGATGCTGCCGCCGCGCGAAACAATGCCCGTCATGCGGTTCGCGGTCATGGGCACGAAGCGCAGCAGCACGCCGGCGTGGATGGTGAAGTAATCCACGCCCTGCTCCGCCTGCTCGATGAGCGTGTCGCGGAAGAGTTCCCAAGTGAGATCTTCGGCGCGGCCGTTGACTTTTTCGAGCGCCTGATAGATCGGCACGGTGCCGATGGGCACGGGCGAGTTGCGGAGAATCCATTCGCGCGTGGCGTGGATGTTCTTGCCGGTGGACAAATCCATGACGGTGTCCGCGCCCCACTTGATGGACCAGCGCATCTTCTCGACTTCCTCCTCGATGCTCGACGCGACGGCGCTGTTGCCGATGTTCGAGTTGATCTTCACGAGGAAATTGCGCCCGATGATCATCGGCTCGGATTCCGGATGATTGATGTTCACCGGAATGATGGCGCGGCCGGCGGCAACTTCATCGCGGACGAACTCGGGCGTGATCTCCTTCGGAATGCGCTGCGGAAACTTCTTGAAAACGGACGGCGTGAACTCGCTGCTCGCGAGCTGCTGTGAACCGGCATGCTGCTTGTCGAGCTGGTTGCGGACGATGTCGTTGGCCATGTCCGAGATGCGGGCGCGGCCCATGTTCTCGCGGATGGCGATGAATTCCATCTCCGGCGTGATGATGCCGGCGCGGGCGTATTGCAACTGCGTGACGCATTTGCCGGCCTTGGCGCGGAGCGGCTGGCGGCGCTGGCCGAGCAACCCGGGAAATTCGACGAGGCGATTCTTCTCCGCCGCGCTGGCGAACTCGGCGTGTTTGCCGGAAAGATAGCCGTTGTCCATCGGCTTCACTTCGCGACCGGCGTATTCCTCCACGTCGCCGCGCTTAAGAATCCAGTCGCGGCGCAGCGCGGGCAGACCTTCGTCGGACTTGCCGGTGAACGCGGGGTCGCCCCACGGCCCGGAGCAATCATAGACGCGCACGGGCTGGTTCGGACGCACGTCGCATTCATTGACCGTGGTGGGCGTGAGCTGAATCTGCCGCATCGGCACGCGCACGTCGGGATGGAGTTTACCCTCGACGTAAACCCGCTTGGAGGCGGGCAACTGCTCGCTGCTGTGCGGTTCGAATGAGTCTTTGGTCGCGATCATAGTTTTTAGAAGGAAAGCCAGCGAGAGTTTTTCTTTGCGCCGGCATTATCCGGTTCAAGTTCACGGGTCATGGCTGCTTCCGCAACCAACTCTCAGCGTCACCTTGCGGTGATTTGGCTCCCCGAACAGCTTTAACCTAGCCGATTCGTCGAAACCGTGCAAGCGCGCGGGAGAAAAGATAATTTCGCCGCAGACTTGCCCGATATAACCGGCCCAAGCAAAATGACCACAGAATCGCCGAGGCCGATTCGTTCGCGACTTAAATTGTTTTAGACACCCATTTCATGCCCATCGCCACTCTTTTGAACCAGCCGCACAACGGCGAAGCCATCAGCACCGCGGCCACGCGGGACATTGCGGAAGTCCTGAAATCGCTCGGCACATCGCCCGGCGGCTTGACGTCCGGCGAAGCCGAGGCACGGCTGGCCCAACACGGGCCGAACACCGTCGGCCAGGAGAAAAAACATGAATGGCTGCACCGGTTGTGGACGGCGGTCCGGAATCCACTGGTCATCCTGCTCACGGTGCTGGCGATCCTGTCCTATGCGACCGACGATATCGCCGGCGGCACGGTGATGCTGGCGATGGTGATTCTCGGCGTGACCTTGCGCCTCGTGCAGGAAACCCGCGCGGACAACGCCGCCGCCAAACTCAAGGCGATGATCAGCGTCACCGCCACCGTGGTGCGCGACGGCCAGCAACAGGAAATCCCGCTGCAACACCTCGTGCCCGGCGACGTGGTGAAATTATCCGCCGGCGACATGATCCCCGGCGACGTGCGACTGCTGGCGGCGAAAGACCTGTTCATCATCCAGGCCACGCTCACCGGCGAATCGCTACCCGTGGAAAAATCCGACGCGCGCGATGCGCGCACCGGCATTTCATCCATCGAGCACACGAACATCTGTTTTCTCGGCACCAGCGTGGAAAGCGGGGCGGCCACGGCGGTCATCGTGGCGACCGGCGCGCAGACCTATTTCGGAAAAATGGCGAGCAGCCTCACGGGCCAGCAGGCGGACACGGCCTTTGACAAGGGCGTGAAGAAATTCGTCTGGCTCATGCTCTCGTTCATGCTGGTGATGGTGCCGATGGTTTTCCTCATCAACGGCCTGATGAAGCACAACTGGAAGGACGCCTTCTTCTTCGCCATGGCCGTGGCCGTCGGCCTCACGCCGGAAATGCTGCCCATGATCATTTCCGTCTGCCTTTCCAAGGGCGCGCTGGCGATGTCGAAGAAAAAAGTCATCGTCAAGAAACTCAATTCGATCCAGAACTTCGGCGCGATGGACGTGCTGTGCACCGACAAGACGGGCACGCTGACCATCGACCACGTCATCCTGGAAATCCACTGCGACGTCTTCAAAAACGAGAGCGAGGCCGTGCTGCGCGACGCGTATCTGCTGAGCCATTTTCAGACCGGCCTGAAAAACGTCCTCGACCGCGCCGTGCTGAAATACAAGCAATTGCACAGCGAGCTCGGCATCGATAAATACAAGATGGTGGACGAAATCCCGTTCGACTTCTCGCGGCGGATGATGTCCGTGGCCGTCGAAGGCCCGGAGGGCGAACGGCAATTGCTCACCAAGGGCGCACCCGAGGCGGTGTTCGCCAAATGCACGCACTTTGAAAGCGACGGGGAAATCTTTGAGATGGAGCCGATCCTCGTCGGCAACCTCATCGAGCAGGTGAATTCCTTGAGCGAGGACGGCTTCCGCGTGCTCGCCGTGGCCACGAAAAAACTCGGCACGCAAACGACCTTCACCAAGGCCGACGAAAGCGAACTCGTCCTGACCGGCTACCTCGCCTTCCTGGATCCGCCGAAGGATTCCGCCGCCAAGGCCATCACCGCGCTGCGGCAAAACGGCGTGACCGTCAAAGTGCTCACCGGCGACAACGACCTCGTCACCCGGAAGGTGTGCAGCGAAGTCGGCATCCACGCGGAAAGGATCCTGCTCGGCAGCCAGGTGGAAAAATTGACGGATGACGAATTGTGCAAAGAGGTCGAGACGACGGATATTTTCGCGCGCCTATCGCCGGCGCACAAAAAGCGCGTGGTGCAGGCGCTCCAGCGCAACAAGCACGTCGTCGGCTTCATGGGCGACGG
Source organism: uncultured Verrucomicrobia subdivision 3 bacterium (assembly GCA_903921455.1). Next base: position 43,117 of record CAIXPZ010000014.1, read on the forward strand.
CATCAACGACGCGCCGGCGCTGCGCGCCGCCGACGTGGGCATCTCCGTGGACACGGCGGTGGACATCGCCAAGGAATCCGCCGACATGATCCTGCTGGAAAAAGATCTGATGGTGCTGGAAGAAGGCGTGCTCGAAGGCCGGAAAGTGTTCGTCAACATTTTGAAATACATCCGCATGGGCGCGAGCTCGAACTTCGGCAACATGTTCAGCGTGCTCGGCGCCAGCGCATGGCTGAAGTTTCTGCCGATGCAGCCGATCCAGGTGCTGACGAACAACCTGCTCTATGATTTCTCGCAGGTGCCGATCCCCACGGACAACGTCGGCAGCGCCGTCATCTCCAAGCCGCGGCCGTGGGCGATGGGCGACATCGCGAAGTTCATCGTGTTCATCGGCCCGATCAGCTCCATCTTCGATTACACAACGTATGCGCTGATGTATTTTTATTTCAAGTGCAGCGACCTGGGCCTCGTGCCGCCGACGCCGGAACTGATCGCGCGCTTCGCCAATCCCAAAGACACGGACCACACCTACGCGGCGGCGCTGTTCAGCACCGGCTGGTTCGTGGAATCGCTGATGACGCAGACCCTCATCGTGCACGTCATCCGCACGAACCAGATTCCCTTCATCCAGTCGCGCGCCAGCTGGCAACTGACGATGACCACGCTGGCCATCATGGGCGTCGGCGCGATTTTGCCGTTCTCGCCGCTGGCGCAGTATCTCGGCTTCGTGCCACTGCCATGGCAATTCTGGCCGCTGCTGGCCATCACGCTGATCTGCTATGTCGGCCTGACACAATTGATCAAACAGTGGATGCTGAAGAAAAATTGGATTTAACCCGATATCCGATTCAGAACAGGATCGTTTTGCGGGAAGGGTGATGATCCAGGGATCCTGATTTACGCGCGACCCGCGATATAACTTCCTGGCCGTTGCAATCAACCTTGGGACAAGCGCCAAATTGGCAGGACTGACCTGCGAGGCAACCAGCCCGGCGGCGCCGCAGCGCCGCCCTACCAACCATGTTATTATGAACTGCCATACCTCATAGCGGCGCCGCACATTGGACCGGGGTGTTCCGACAAACCCAGTCATTTGACGTAAGTGGTTGATAGAGCATCCAAAATTGGACCGTTTCTGGACCAAAACAGGGTGTTTTTTCCGGCGGTCCCATTTCCCGTCAATGCCCTTTCACCCGCAAGATTTTAATTCGCCGCTCGACTGACCCGATACCCTGATGCTGACTTAAAAACTTCACCAGTTTCTTCACCAGTTTTACGGTTTTTGACGGCAGCCGGTGATGGCCATGTGACTATTTGTTACGATTTGATACTTTTTGATACGATTTGATACCCCGTTTTAAAAATGCCGAAAACGAACAAAAGGTAACA
>CAIXPZ010000015.1 GCA_903921455.1 uncultured Verrucomicrobia subdivision 3 bacterium
AACCCGCCACGGCGTGGCGGGTCACTGTGGAAGCCTGGCTCCGCTGCCAGAACTTGATCGCCGTCCGCCAAAACCAAAAAACAAATGTGTCAACCAATTATCAGAAAATATGGTCTCACAATTAACTTGGACGCACAGGGGCTTGGTTTGTTAGAAGTTGGTGGCGGCGGATATTATTGAACAACATGAGTAAATATCGTTTCAGCCTAATCTTCGGCATGTGTTTTGGCGCAGCCGTTGCGGGTATTAGTTGGCTTCTCGTCTCGCCGATGTTTCTTGCTTCTTTTAGTGTGAGGACTTTTGTGGTTGTGGTTCACACAGGTCCAATGTTCTTGTCTGATTTACTGAGTGGGAATAGCCATGAAGGCGGAAGTGGCAGGATGTTTTTATTTTGGCTACTAGTATTTGCGCAGTGGTTTATCGTCGGATTTGCTTTGTCCTCGTTGGTTAGATTGAAAGGCGAGAAATGATGTGGAGGCACAGTAAAGGGGCTGGTCTCAAACAATGGACGCAAAGAACTCATCGCGCCTCATTCGCCAGGTTTTGACGGCAGCACAGGCTAGGCCATCAAACCGCGTCTACCCCGCCACCCGTCCTTCGCTTCCCCGAGGTGTCAAAACGGGTTTGAAGATTTTTTCCTGACTGGTGCCAGTGCCATACCCTAAAGGGATATGGCACCTGGCGCAGCTTGGTGGCAGAAGGTGAATTTGGCACTTATGACACCGGGCACCGAACCGATGGACTGCGGGGCGACTATCGCCCGCGTGCCACCGAATGGGTTTGGGGCTATCTGCGCCCGGACGCCCGGCGGTTACTTTCAACCCTCAACCCGCAACGCTAAATGCCCTGGCGCATTCCTGAAGCCGACCTTGACCGCGTGAAGCGCGAAACGGACTTGCTGGCGCTGGTGCGCAGCCGGGGCATTGAACTCGCCAAGCACGGCACGAAAGATTTTATCGGGCGGTGTCCGTTCCACGACGACCAGCACAAACCCAACTTCATCGTGTCCCCGGCCAAGGGCTTGTGGCACTGCATGGCGTGCGGGAAGGCGGGCAACGTCATCCAGTTCGTGCAGCAGCATGACGGCGTTTCGTTCCGGCACGCCTTTGACCTGTTGCGGCAGGGCGGCCCGGCGGTGTTCACGGCGCAACCGGTGCAGAAACAATCCACCGTGCCCAAGCTGCCGTGTCCGCTCGATGCCGAGGCCGACGACGCGACGCTGTTTAGCCAGGTCGTGAGCTACTACCACGAACGGCTAAAACAGACGCCGACGGCACGCGCTTATCTGGCGGGCCGGGGCTTGGACAGCGACGAACTCATTGACCATTTTCAAATCGGTTTTGCCGACCGTTCGCTGGGGCTGCGGTTGCCGGAGAAAAACCGGAAGGAGGGCGAGCAGTTGCGTTCCCGGCTGACGCAGCTTGGCTTATGGCGCGAAAGCGGCCACGAACATTTTAACGGCTGCATCGTGGTGCCGCTCCGCGATGAAACTGGAAACAGCGTGAGCCTGTATGGACGGCGGGCGCAGAAAGGCGACTTGAAACACCTGTATCCGTCCGGCCCGCATCGCGGCTTGTTTAATCGGCAGTGTTTGAACCAACCAGAAATTATTTTGTGCGAGGCGGTGTTCGACGCGCTGACATTTTGGGCCAACGGGTTCAAGAACGTGACGTGCCTGTTTGGGACGGAAGGCTTCACGGATGAATTATGGGACGAGCTGCGGAAGGTGCAGCGCATCCGCATTGCGTATGACGCGGACGACGCCGGCGACCGGGCGGCACAGCGGGACACGGAGCGTTTTCAAAAGCACGGCATTGAAGTTTTTCGGGTGAAGTTCCCGCACGGCATGGACGCGAACGAATACGCGCAGAAAGTAAAACCGGCGGATAAATCGCTGGCCTTGCTGATGAATGCGGCGCAATGGGCAGGCGGAGCCTGCACCCCATCGGCGGCAGAGCCGCCAGAGCCAGTTGCCATCGTTGAGCCACCAGCGCCGCCGATGGTCGAGACCCACGCACCCGCGCCCTTTCTTTCTTTAGCTGCTTCTGTTAGCAGCCCTGAACCGGCGACTAAAAAGGAAAAAGCCATCAGCTTGGAACAGCGGGGCGATGCGTGGTTCATGGACCTTGAAGGCCGCGAGTATCGCGTTGCCGGTTTGGAAAAAACCGTCGGCACCGACGCGTTGAAAATCGCGTTGCGACTCCGGCACGGTGAGAGGTTCCACCTTGACCAAGTGGACTTGTGCCGGGACATGGAGCGCCGCCGGTTCGTGGAGCGTGCCGCCGAGGAAACCGGACTCACCGCCGACTTGTTGAAACGCGACTTGGGAAAATTATTGCTGGCGGTGGAGCAAGCCCAGGCCGACTGCCTTGCGGCAGGGCCACCAACGGAAAAGCCGGTGGTGGTTTTAAGCCCGGAGGAACGCGAGGCGGCGTTGACGTGGTTGCGCGAGCCGAACCTCATTGGCCGTTTGCGGGCGGCGTTCCATCAGGCGGGCATCATCGGCGAAGAGACCAACACGCTGGTTGCGTATCTCGCGGGCGTGAGCCGCAAACTGGAAAGGCCACTGGCCATCATCATCCAGAGCGCGAGCGCAGCGGGCAAGACGACGCTCATGGACGCCGTGCTGTCGTTCTTCCCGGAGGAAGACCGCGTTAAATACTCCGCCATGACCGGCCAGAGCCTTTACTATCTGGGCGAGACGAATCTCAAACACAAAATCTTGGCCGTCGTTGAAGAGGCCGGAGCCGAGAAAGCGAGTTATGCGTTGAAGCTGTTGCAGAGCGAGGGCGAGTTGACCATCGCCAGCACCGGCAAAGACCCGGCCACCGGAAAAATGGTGACGCAGGAATACCACGTCGAAGGCCCGGTGATGATTTTTTTGACGACGACGGCCATTGACCTGGACGAGGAACTTCAAAACCGTTGTCTCACGCTGGCGGTGGACGAGAGCGCCGAGCAGACCGGGCGCATTCATCGGTTGCAACGCGAACGGCGCACGCTGGCGGGACTCATCGCCAAGGCGGAACGGCAGGACGTGCTGAAAAAACTTCGCAACGCGCAACGGCTGTTGCAGACGGTGGACGTGCTGAATCCGTATGCGCCGAGCCTGACGTTCGCCACGGCCCGCACGCGGAACCGGCGCGACCACGAAAAATATCTGACGCTCATTGACGCCATCGCGTTGCTTCACCAGCACCAGCGGGAGGCCCGGACACTTCCCAACGGCCAACGCTTTATTGAAGTTACCCTCGATGACATCGCGCTGGCGAACGAACTCGCCCCGGAAATCCTGGGCCGCTCGCTGGACGAGTTGCCGCCGCAAACCCGCCGCCTGCTCGGCTACATCCGCGACTTGATTAAAAAGAAGCAGGCGGGGCCTGCACCCACTTTTAGCCGCCGGGAGTTGCGCGACCATTGCGGGTGGAGCTTGACGCAAGTGCGCGTGCATCTGGAAAGGCTGGTGGAGTTGGAATGTCTGGCCATCCGGCACGGACGTTTGGGCAGCCAGTTCGTTTATGAAATGCTCCTCGACACGGACACGACCGAAGCCGTCGCCCACATCGGTTTGATTGACACCGCGAAGTTGCGGCACGACTACAAAACCAACCTGACGGATTTTACCGTGGGGGTGGCGGGGCAAAACGGGCACCTGACGGGGGGTGGCGGAACACCCCCGCCAGCGGAAAACGCCACGCCCGCCTTGCTAAAATCACAACCTGACGGCCTGACGCAATCACGAATCAGGGGGCAGACCGTTCAACCGGCATCGTAACTATGGCTGGACCCAAAGGCTTTGCCGCCGTTGAAAGACTCGCCCAGCGCACGCAGGCGCAGCGGGGAGGCAACGACCGGCGACCGGACAACTTTGACCGCAGCGCCCCGGACGCGCTCGCCCTGTGGCGGGACGCCTACCTTGAATCGCTGGGCGCACGGAACTACGCCGAAGGCACCTTGGAAAACCGGGGCGACGCCTTGAAAGTTTTTTTGGGCTGGGCCGCCGAGCGCGACCTGACTCGCGCCGGGCAAATCACCCGGCCCATCCTCGAAAGTTATCAACGCTGGCTCTGGCGTTGCACCAAGGCCAACGGGCAACGGCTGGGTTGGAGCACGCAACGCAGCCGCCTAAGCATCTTGAAAGATTTTTGCCGCTGGCTGACGCGCCAGAACGTCATTTTGCACAACCCGGCCAGCGAACTGGAACTGCCCCGCATGGAAAAACGGCTGCCCCAGGAAGTGTTCTCGTTGGCGGAAATCGGCAAGCTGCTGGCATTGCCCAACGTGACCGACCCGCTGGGCATCCGTGACCGGGCCATGCTGGAACTGTTTTACTCGACGGGCATCCGGCGCACCGAACTTTGCCGGTTGGAACTGCCCGACTTGAACCCCGACCGGCGCACGCTTCATGTCCGGCTGGGCAAGGGAAAAAAAGACCGCATCGTGCCCGTGGGGGAACAGGCCGTCGCATGGGTGGAACGCTACTTGAAGGAAGTGCGGCCCCGGCTGTCCCTGGACACGCGCACGCAGGCGTTGTTCCTGACCGGCTACGGCGGGCCGTTCAATCCCGACGTGCTATCGCGCATGGTGGCCGCGTGGATTAAACAGGTGACGGGCCGCGTGGCCTCGTGCCACCTGTTGCGGCACACCTGCGCCACGCACATGCTGGAAAACGGGGCCGACATCCGGTTCATCCAGCAGTTGCTGGGGCACGCCAAGCTCGACACCACGGCGATTTACACCGAGGTCAGCATCAAGCAACTGCAAGAGGTTCACGCCCGCTGCCATCCGTCCGCCAGGGCGCAAAATCCGCTTCCCACGGTTCCGGCAAAGGCGTAATCTTGGCGCGTGGTTCCAAGCTGTAAAAGTCGCTTCACTTTTTTAGCTGCTGACCGGGCGTCAGCGGACGCCGAATCGCTGACCTCCCCCCTCAAAACTCGCGTCGGGGTTTTTCGCCGCCGCCCATCGGGTCGCCTTTCATCGCGGGGCCGTGACAGCTCAATAATCACGCCGGGTTCGCGGGCGTGTGCCTACAAAACCGCATCGGGTCGGGGCACTTGGCCAAGTAGAGACCCATCCGAAGAAGAGGGAGGGCTTAATTTATACGCCTTTGTTGGCAATGATCCTGTTGGGGAGGTTGACCTTTTCGGCCTCTTTGGTTCTGGCATGCATCGCCAATTGACTAGGGAGTCTCTTGAAGCGAGTGGCGTGAAGCTCAGCCAGAAGTGCAAGGACAAGATTTTTAAGGTTCTCGCTGACGCCAATACTGGGCAGGACAGCTTAACTGGAGGGTTCTCTGATCTTGAGAGGCATTTCAATCGTCCTTATCTCGGTGCGCAGGATCACGAATCGTCTGAGAGAATCGCTTGGGATAATAAGTATCGGACATACGTTGCCAGCGAAGTTCAGTATTCTGACCCGTTCTACTCTGGTTCGCCTCCCAACTGCACCAAGTCATTAGAAGCACTGGGGCGTGTTACTCACTCCTGGCAAGATTTTTACGCACATGCTATATCGAGCGCACACACACCCGTCCGGAACAGACTTGTCGGTTTTCAGGCGTGGACTCTTGGCTACGGTGGAAGTCCCGACAGCCATCCGCGACTTTGGCCGTCAAGCTATAACGAATGGTATGTTTTGATTTCTGGCGAGCACCCAAACCGACACGAACCCGTAAGCGGACATGAGGCCCAACTCCGCGAGACAGCCGCCGCTAAGTTCGTTGCCTCAAAATATGCGACGTTGCTTGCAAGGTGGCTCAAGGCATGTCCCTGCTGGTGCAAGGACAATTAATCAAACGAGATTTATGAGAGCGTTCATCGTTTTAATAGCCATAGGGTTTTTAGCTGTCGTCGTGGCTGCGTGGTACTGCTCTGAAAATTTCAGTGGACGCTTGGGCAGGACTGCAGTTGACGTCGGCAGCTCCATAGTCTGGCCTGGTCAGATAGCAAACGCCGCGTTAACCGGCAGCGGCAATATGCATACACGCTTTGGAGATTGGCGGGATGCGGTAATCCAGATCATTTTCACCTACCTTGCTTACGCGGTTCCTTTTGTTCTTATTGTCACTTTGGCTAGAAGGTATCTCAAGTCAGGCGACCGCTTGCCTCCTGGGTCAGGACAATAAGATGAGCTCGGCACGCCAACCATAGCACGCTTGATGCCATGAATATATGCGCTGGCATGGCTTCTCGGTTACGAACGGTGAGAAAGCTCGCCCACATCACACTAAAAAGCCAAACGCCTTGCCCGCCTCGTGGCGCTGACTGTCTGACCTCCACCTCAAAAACTCGCGTCGGGGATTTTTGCCGACACCCATCGGGTCGCCCTTCATCGCCGAGCCGTGACCGCTCAATGTTTAAAGCTAGTTTGAGGACCTGTGCTTACAAACCTGCATCGGGTCGGGGTGAATGGCTAAACAGAGACCCATTGGAAGAGCAAGGCGGCGCTAATTTGTATGGGTTCGTCGGCAATAATCCAGTATCTGCCTATGATATTCTAGGCTTGTGGGGGACAGATATTCTCTATATTGCCACAAAACGGTGGGCTATTGCAGACAGTTATCCCCAAGATGCTGCGGATACTGTGGCAACAGCAGATGATGGCGTTGATGGAGGATTTACCAATCCGATATTTCCATGGCCTTTGGGTGATCAAAGTTACCACTTTAACCGGAACCCTAGTGGACAAGGGGATTCAAGATTACTTCATTGGGTGGATCATGATGGAAAAGCGCGGGCTGCATGTGCAAAGAGTGTTGATAACCCGATATTAGCGGCCAACCAGCTTGGCGTCAGTTTGCATCCTCTACAGGACTGGGTGGCCCATGGCGACTATTTCGTTAAGTATGCCTTGATTTTGGAGATTCATAACGCATCCAGCCCAAGCAAATACAATCTTTATGGTAGTCCGAGTGACTATCCTGATGCTCCAAATCTAGATGCGGTTGGCAGTCCAGATGGAAGAGCAGCAGGTGCGGCTATGCACTATTTCCGGGATTCGAGCAATCAAGGACATGATTATGCCATATACCAACATGGCACTAAGAGGTTGATTCTCACCAAATCAAAAACTGACAGCGCATTAAACTCTTTCCGAAACTATGTGAAAGTGAATGGAGGCTGTAAATGTAAGAAGTATTTTGGCATCAACAGTAATTAGAACCTATGAAACCTTATGCGGCGAAGTTGCTTCGGGTTGCGCGTAGTGGCGCAATATGCGGACTTGTTTTTATTATTGCGGTGATTTTGTTTGGTCCTCACCAAAGCAGCGACGAGAGAGGCATCTTTGGCACTTGTCTATATTGGATAAATGCGCCTCTTTTGTGGTTAATCGAGTGGATGAGTAAACGGGAGAATATCCGAGTGGATAATCCTCCCGTTGCGTTTGCTGCACTATTTGTTTATTGGGCGTTGCTTGGCGCAATCTTGGCCATACTGATTTCTCATCTCCGTAGCAAACTATCGTCAAGGGGGCAGAGCAGTAAGTAATTTTCAATTTTGCAGATTGAACGGCGGTTCAATGTCGGGAAGTCTCCCGTCGCCCCTCCTGACTGTCCTTCGCTTCCCCCGTGGTGTCAAAAGGGGATTGAAGTGTTTTTCGTAGCTGGTGCCAGTGCCATACCCTAAAGGGATATGGCACCTGGCCCAGCACAGTGGCAGAAGGTGGATTTGGCACTTGTGACACCGGGCACGGAACGTAAGCGTTACCCGTAGCACCTCTGGTTAAATTCTGACGGTTATTGTAGTTCTGAGAGCTATGATAACTACGAGTGGCTCTGATAATTCTTCTGTGGAACCTGCGGCGGTGATGGCGAAGTTGCCTGTGACCGCGGACACCAGAGGACGGCTGCGGTATCGAAGGCACAACGGCGGGACATTCTTGCGGCGTTGGCCCGCAGCAGTGAGTCGCTTACCAGGATTGCGCAGCGGACTGGAATAAAGTATTCAACGCTGGCCAACTGGCTTTAACGCAATCGTCTTTCAAAACCTACCGGGCGACCGTCCCGACTACGTTTAATGGAAGTTGCCTCGCCCCAAGTGGCTGCGGCTGGCACACCTTTGGTTGTGCGGTTGCCCACCCAAGTGGAAACCGGATTACCACACGCCCCGGCCATCGTGCGCCCATCCGAAAATTATACCTCCGGATTTTCGTCCCGTCCGGGCAACTGACAGGCGATCATCAGGAGGCCGAGACTGTCAGTGAAAGTGTCAGTAAAGTGATACGCCCCGAGCCAAAATTTCAGCTAATTTAAGTCAATAATCCTTGATAATCCCCAATGAATCCGCTAGAATCCTTGTGTTCGGATCAGTGCAACAGAATTACCTTTTCTTTACCACTTTTTATTTTTAGGGGGGTAAAATTTCCAAAGGAATCAGGGACAAACGGAGGGAGCCAGCGCTGGTCAACAGCGGGTAAATGTGACCAGAGATTACCAAAGGTGACCGGCAATGAATCAATGAATTTTTCAGGATTCCTGGTTGCCGGGCGAAGCCTCACCCAGGCAACCCAGGACGGTGTCGCCACAAAATCCCGATGTCAAAGAACAGCCATGCACATTGCACGAAAATCCCCAGCCTTCGGCCATCAGCCTTGGCATGGAGTTCCGCCTTCCGGCGGAGGGCAACGGCAATTAAAAATTATAAATTAAAAAAGAGTGACGGCGCCGCGTAAATGCGGAACTCCCAGCCACTGCCAGCCCGCCACCCAGTGACCGCTACGCGGTCAGGTCAAGTCGCAGCGCAACTTGACCCACCGGCGTCTCACCGGTTGGCCAACGAACATGATGTATCGTAATTCATGGATACACCGTTGTCCAGAGAAATTATTTCGACCTGAGACCGGAAGCATGGAAGCGCGGCGGAATCCGATTTGAGCGCAGCTGGAAGCCACCGCGAACCACGCGAAATACGCGAAAGCACTAATTTGTCCGAACGTCCTCCCTCACCCCGGCCCTCTCCCCAAGGAGAGGGAGAAACCTTCGCCGCCGCAAGGCGTGACCGTGCGCAAGGACCGGAAGATGTCGCTCCTGATGGAGCTGGAATTTTCTTGGGAGATGGTATGCTACAATGATGCCGCGCCGACGGCGCTGCGAATAGCCCAGCCATTTATGGCTGGGTTTAGTTTTTTCCAGACTCCCCAGTCCCGGCCGAGACTTTTTATTTTCCGCCGCCACCATCCCAGCCTTGAAATGCCGGGCTATTTTCATCCGGGCCTCCTTTTCCCCCAACGCCAGCGGACGCGGCAGGTTTGCCAAAGACGCTAGCCGGGCCAGAAACGAACTTACTTAATACTGGACATCATTTTTCGGCGCGCCTAGTGTCGTTTCATGAAAAAGGATAGGCTAAACAGGCCGACGTCCATTGTTAGTTAGGCCACATTCGCACGCCATGAATACAGCATCCGTTCACCGAGTTTCTTGGATGCACTACTTTTGTGCTGCGGTGGCGTCGTATCTTTCGCCTTGGCTCGCAGCTTTTATTTTGGATTTGTTCGTTCACCGATATTTGGGTCAGCCATATAGCCGATTCCACCCACCAGACTCGATACCGCCATTTTCATCCTTTCTGCTTGCACTGATTCCGGCGGCGATCAGTTTCATTATTCTTTTGCCATTTCTTCGTTCGCAAAGCCGACGATTGTATGTCTATTTTTTTATTTGCGCTGGTTGGGTTTTACTGTTTTGGTTTACGCGAGCTGACACGAGATGATGACCATGTGGCTTAACAAGAGGATAGGCTACAAGCCTTAGGAATTTCCCCTTGCCGCGCCAAGGTGCTTTTCCGCTCACCAATCGAGATTCAGCTTTCCCCGAAACAAAAAACGCCCCGCAGTGGTCTGCGGGGCGTTTCGTGTTTAAGCCTTTGGCTTAGGCGCCGACGCTGGCGAGTTCCTCGTTCGTTTCCACGTTCACGATCTTGAACTGTTCGGCGTGCATCCCGGTGTCCGCCCGGAAGGACAGTTTGCCGAAATAGCGTTTCTCCATCTCGATGAGGTGCTGCTCGTCCTCCGTGCGCAGGCGTTCCAGCACGGTGGGATGGACCACGATGCGGAGCTGGAAGTCCGTCTCGTCGCGCGTGCGCTTCTTGAGGAGCTCCTGCAGCTTGCGCTGGATCTCCACGCTCATGGTAATGGTGCTCTTGACCTTGCCGCGGCCTTTGCAATACGGGCAGTCGTCATACACGGCGGCGCGCACGCTTTCGCTGTGGCGCTGGCGGGTCATCTCCATGAGGCCGAGCTGGGAGATGGGCAGGATGTGGGTCTTGGCCTTGTCGCGGCGCAGGCCTTCCTTGACGCGGTTGTAAACCTGCTGGCGGTCGCGCCCGGATTTCATGTCGATGAAGTCGAGCACGATGAGGCCGCCCATGTTGCGGAGGCGGAGCTGGCGGGTGATCTCCTCGGCGGCCTCGAGGTTGACCTTGAGGATGACGGCGTCCTGATCCTTGCCGCCCTTGTGCCGGCCGGTGTTCACGTCAATGGCCACGAGGGCTTCGGTTTCATCCACGATGATGGCGCCGCCGCTCTTGAGGTTGACCTGGCGGGAGAAGGTGTTCTCCAACTGCTTGCTGACGTTGAAGCGATCGAACACGGGCTGCGCCTCGGTGTAGAACTTGATCTTGCCGGCGGAGCGCTTGGAGATCTTGGAGATCATCTCGCGCATGCGTTCGTAGGCCTTGTTGCTGTCCACCACGATACGCTCAACGTCCTCGGTCAGGAAGTCGCGCACGGTGCGCTCGATGAGGTCGGGCTCCTGGAACACGCAGGTGGCCATGGGCTGCTTCTTGATGCGATCCTGAATCTGGTTCCATTCCTCGACGAGGAAGGCGAGGTCGCGCACGAAGTAGCGGAGCTGCTGGCCTTCGCCGGCGGTGCGCATGATGACGCCCATGCCGTCCGGGATGGAGAGCTGGCGGAGGATTTTCTTGAGGCGCTTGCGCTCCTCGACGTTCTCGATCTTGCGGGAGATGCCGGACTGGTCGGAGTTGGGCAGCAGCACGAGGAAGCGGCCGGGGAGGACGAGGTTGGTCGTGACGCGCGGGCCCTTGGTGCCGATGGGCCCCTTGGTGACCTGCACGATGATGTCCGAGCCGGGCGAGTAGAGGCGCGGGATGTCCTTCTGCGTGATCTTGGGGCGCTGCGGGCGGCGGCTCTGGTTTTCGCGCTCGACGATTTCGACGCCGGAGTCGAACTGGTTGGGCACGATGTCCCAGTAATGCAGGAAGGCGTTCTTCTCGAAGCCGATGTCCACGAACGCGGCCTTGAGGCCGTCCTCGAGGTTGCGCACGCGGCCCTTGAAGATGCTGCCGACGAGGCGTTCCTCGGTGGTGCGCTCGATGTTGAACTCCTCCAGCTTGCCATCCTCGGTGACGGCGACGCGCGTTTCGAGCGTCTCGGCATTGATGATGACTTCCTTGTGGACCTTCTTCTCCGGGCGGATGAGTTTCTGGACCTTCTTGACGATGTTCGCGGCGGCGGTGGTGATGGTCTCGAGCAGACCCTTCGGCTGCTCGGGAATCTTCACCGGCTCGAACTTCTCATCCGCCGCGGACGCGGGGGCCGCGTCGGCGTGCTTGTGCCCGTGCGGATGGGGATGGGCGGGCTCGGCGGGCGCCGGGGCCTCGGGCTTGCCCTCGGGCGGCAGGCCGGCGGCGACGTTTTCGGCGCGTTCGATTTCCTGCTGGTGGCGTTTTTCAAACAAGCGGTCGCTGCCGCCCTGTTCGCTCACCACGTCGGCGCGGGCCTCGAGGGCGTCGCGGTCGGTTTTCTGGTGCGCGGGATTGAGCCCGCCTTTGGGCTTGAAACGCATTCCGCGGCGGCGCCGCGAGAAGTTATTGCTGCTCATAGTTAATATCCTCTTCGATGGATGTGGATGTTTTGCATCAAGCCCACGGCGATCAACGAGCACAGCACTGAAGATCCGCCATACGATAGCAGCGGCAGTGGCACACCCGTCACGGGCATGATGCGAATGTTCATTCCGATGTTTATGAATACGTGGCTGAAGATGAGCATCACAACGCCCACCGCCACGAGCTTGCCCAGGCGGTCGCGCGCCTGGCCGGCGATTCTCAATCCGGTGAAGAGAACCACCGCATACAGCATCAAAACGATGACGCTGCCAACGAATCCTTCCTCCTCGGCAATCACCGAGAAGATGAAGTCGTTGTGTGCCACGGCCCGCGGCAGATAGCCCAGAGCATTCTGGGTTCCCTGCCGCCAGCCTTTTCCAATGAGCCCACCGGAGCCCACGGAGATCAACGCCTGGCGGATGTTGTAACCGTCATCCGCCTGCCTTTGGCGCAGGCGTTGCAACTCCGCCGGCTTGGCATGTGGCGGAGCAAAGTCAGTGTAATCCCGACCAAAATAAATCAGCAGCCGGTTGCGCTGGTAATCCTGCATCGGCAGCTGCCAGCGCGCGGGTAAAAATTTGATGTCCACCACAAACAAGGCGGCCAGCAGCCCGACGATGCCGACGAGCTTGAGCAGATACCCGCGCGGCGTCCCCGCGACCAGCATCATCACCAGCCCCGTCGGCAGCAGCACCAGCGCCGAGCCCAGATCCGGCTCCTTCAAGATCAGGATGAACGGCAGCAGCATCAAACCGATGCCCTGCCAGAACACGTGCGACTGCTTCAGCTCATCCGCCGGCCGGCTCAGGAAATTGGCCGTCTGCAGGATGAACGCCAGCTTGGCAAACTCGCTCGGCTGGAACTGGAAAAAGCCCAGGTCAATCCACCGCCGCGCGCCAAAGCGCATCGAGCCGATGTGCGGGATCAGCACCGCCACGAGGCACAGGATCATCGCCCAATACGCCACGAAGGACCAGCGCGCCAGCGTGTGATAATCCACCACGCACAGCGCCGCCGCCACGCCGCCGCCCAGCGCATACCAGACGATCTGCCGCACCCAGGTCTGATCATACCACGGCTGCGCGGCGGCGAAATCGCTCACCATCGTCGCGCTGAACACGAACGCCGTGCCGAGGAACATCAGCCCGACCAGCGCGGCGATCTGCAGCCGGTCAAACGATTCTCGCGGAATGGGGTTCGAGGCAAACATGTTCAATTCGCCGCCAGCGTTTTCCGGCCGGCCGCTTTTTCTTTATCCAAAATGGCTGCGTAAATATCGTGCGCGATGGGGCCACAGGTAGGACCACCAAAGGTGCCATTTTCAACCATGACGACCACCGCGTAGCGGGGGTTTTCGTAAGGCGCAAACGAGGCGAACCAAGTGGTGCGGCCAATCTTCCGGTTTTGTGAGTCCATGATTTCAGCGGTGCCGGTCTTGCCGCAAATGTGAATTCCCGGAACCCGTGCAAGACCACCGGTGCCTTCCGGGTCTTCGGTTTCGGCGAGCATCGCACTGTGCAAAATGCGCAAATTGCGTCCACTCACACCGATGTGGTCACGCACCAGCGCGGACGGCAGGTTTGTCACCAAACCGCGCACGCTCGGGTCCTGCGGCTCGATTCGGGAAACGAGCCGCGGCCAGAAAACCGTCCCGCCGTTGGCGATGGTGGAATAGACCACGGCCATCTGCAATGGCGTCACGGCCACTTCGCCCTGACCGATGCATACGTTCGCCGTGTCGCCGTCACTCCAGCGTTCGTGGATGCGCTCCGACGACGGCAAATTGCCGGCCGTCTCCTGCCGCGTTGGCAAATCAATCCGTTCACCCAGGTGAAATTTTTCTGCGAGCGTAATGATTCGGTCAATGCCGGCGCGCAATCCGTTGGTGATAAAAAAGGTGTTGCTGGAGTCCATGATGGCCCGCCGGAAATTATATTTGCCCGGCCTGGCCAAATCCGTGATGTGCCGCCGGCCGACGTAGATGTAACCTGGATTGTCGATAACTGCATTCGGGTCAAGACCAGCCTCGAGTGCGGCGAGACCGATGATGGGTTTGAAGATAGATCCCGGCGCGTAATTTTCCTGGGTAGCCCGGTTTTTTTCCGGGCTTAATTTTTCGTCCTTACGCCGGACATCTTCGCTTTGCATCTCCTGCGGCGAAAGACCACCAGTGTAAAAGAGCGGGTTGATCGTCGGCGAAGACGCCATGGCCAGCACGTCACCGTTACGAACGTCCATCACCACCGCCGCAGCACACGCATCGGCGCCCCGATGTTGGAGGATGGAAGCCTCGGCGGCGCGTTGCAAATCCAAATCCAAAGTCAGTTGAACATTTTGCCCCGGCTCCGGCTGGCTCTCGATGGTTTCCGACTGGCGGTAGCCCTGGCTGTTGACCAGTAACGATTCGGCGCCGGCCAAGCCGCGCAGTTCATCGTCGTAACCGTATTCCACGCCGACCGCGCCTTGAAAATCCGGGATGCGATAGTTGTAAACCGGATCCTCCCCTTCCTGGGATTCATCATGCCGCCGCAAATAACCGAGCAGGTGCGCCGCCGTGTCGCCGAGCGGATAGCTGCGCACGGACTGCAATTCCAGATCCGCGCCGGTCCGGTTCGTGTAATTCTCCACGAACCGCGCAATCTGCCCCGCGTCGAGATTTTTCAGCACCGGAAACGGCAGGGCCAAGCGCGCCGCATAATGCCGGTTGAACGCCACCGGATCGAACGCGAGCGGCTGGCCGATCTTCTGGCTGACCTGGGCGACCACCGCGCCAGCCACTCGCGCGCGCGACTGCTCGCGCATGGCTTGAAGCTGTTCCGCCTTGAAGGCGAATTGTTTCCGCTCCGCCTTCGTCAAAGAGCGGTCCAGTTTCTTTTCCGCATTGGCGATGGCCTGTTTCTGCGCCGCCCGGGCGGCTTTCAGCTGTTCGCCGTAGGCCTTGTCGAACGCCGGATGCAAATCGTCGAGGTACAGGCTCAGGTTGTAGCGCGGCTGATTCTCCGCCAGCACGCGGCCTTCACGGTCGAGAATCTTGCCGCGCACGGCGGGCAGCCGGATGGTGCGATACGCCTGCGTCACCAGATGCGACTGATATTCGCGCGAGGAGACGACCTGCACCCACCACAAGCCGAGGAGCAAAATGCCAAGCCCCGCCACCAGCCCCACCGCCACGAGGCGGAGGTGCGGTTCGTTCTTTTTTAATTCGTCAAAAACGAGCATTTTAATTTTAACGCAAAGGCACACAGGCGCGGAGATCGCAAAGAATAATTTTTCTTTGGGACATTGCCGCTGGGCGTCTTTGCGTTGAATTCATTTCAAATTCTTCCCCGCTTGATTTCGCGGTCGGGGCGAAAGCCGGTTTCCGGATGCGGCTGATAGCCGAGCGTGCGGTTACCGGCAGCCATCAGCTTGAAAACAAACGGCGTTGCCACCCCGCCGACGGCGGCCATCACAATCCATTGCCAGAGCGTGCCCCAGCCGACGAGCAACTCCTGGCCGCCGCTCAACAACAGCAGCATGGTCAAGGCGGGGGCGACCGCGCTGGCGGAAGCGCCCAGCACGAATTGCGCAAACGGCGCCTCGCGCAAAATCAAATTGCGGCGCCAGTAAATCGGCCAGCCGATGACCGCCAGCGGCAGGATGCTGATGCCGAGCGGATTCGCCGAAAGCGTGTCGAACCAGACGCCCCCGAGCACCGCCAGCAGCGCGATGGTCGGCAGACCGGCATTGAGCGCGGCGTAGACCATCAACGCCGGCAGCAAATCCACCTGCGCGCCCAGCCACTGGCGCGGCGCGGCGAGCGTCGCCTCGCCAAACGCGGCGAGAAACGCGAACGCCAGAATCAAGATGGGTTGGAAAAGGTTCACGGGTTTTAACGCAAGGACGCAAAGGGACAAAGGCGCAAGGGTGGCAAAGAAATTTCTTTCTTGGCGCCTTCAGGTCTTGGCGGGTTGGCGTTGAATTTTTTCATGGAAATAAAACCCAGACTTGTTCGAGCGAACCCAGGTTCGCGTTCAGTTTCACCCGCGCATCGGTGTAAAGGCCGTATTCAACGGAACGCGAGTCCACGATCTGCCCGATGGGTATGCCTTTCGGGAAAATGCCGCCCAAGCCGCTGGTAACGACGCTCTGGCCGGGTTTCAAATTCGCGCTGCTGGCGAGGTAGGTGAGCTCGACGAGCGAGGTATCCAGCGTACCGCCGGCGATGAGCACGCCCATGTCGCGCGTCGCATTTTCCACGAGGGCGGAAACGCGGCAGTTCGGGTCGCCGACCAGGATCACCTGCGCCCGCGTGAGGCTCACGGAACTGACGCGGCCGACCAATCCGTCATCGGTGATGACCGGAAGGTTTTCGCGGAGGCCATCGCGGCTGCCGAGGTCGATCTGCACCGTGCGCCACCAGTTCGCCGGATCGCGCATGACGACGTGGGCGAGCTTGAGTTTCCAGGGCGCCTGCCGCTGCCAGTTGAACAGCGCGCGGAGCTGGTCGTTCTCGCGGGCGACGGCGGTGCTTTGGACGGCTTGGGAGCGGAGCTGCTGATTTTCGCGGCGCAGGGAGTCAATCTGCCTGAGCAATTCGCGGCGCGGCAGGACGGAATCCGCGAGGTCGGTGGGAAGCTGCTGGGCCGCGCCGGCCAGGCCGAACAGCGGCAAAAACCAGCTGCCGACGGCGAGCTTCAGGCGCGAGGTCGCGCGCGTGGGCAGGCTCAGGAGAACCACGGCCACGAACACCACCGCGCCGAGCGCGAGATAATTTTTTTGCTTAAACATCCGCTACGTCACGGCGTTGCCGCCGTGGTGCGGTGAACTCCCGGAAGAATCAGTATTTGGCGTTGGTCGCGACGCGTTTGAGGAATTCGATTTCCTGCAACACGCGGCCAGTGCCTTCGGCGACGGCGCTCATCGGGTCGTCAGCGAGATGCACGGGCAAGCCGGTTTCGCCGGCCACGAGCCGGTCAATTCCACGGATCAACGAGCCGCCGCCAGCCATCACGAGCCCGCGATCGACAAGATCGGAGGCGAGTTCGGGGGGGCAGCGTTCCAGGGTGATCCGGATGGATTCGAGAATGCTCGAAAGCGGTTCCTGCAAGGCTTCGCGGATTTCCTCGGAACGGATGGTCAGGGTTTTCGGCAGGCCGGTTCCCAAATCGCGGCCTTTGACGTCCATGGTCAGTTCCTGTTCCAGCGGAAAGGCGGAGCCAATACGAATCTTGATTTCTTCAGCGGTGCGTTCACCGATCATCAGGTTGTAGGCACGTTTCATGTGGGCAACAATCGTGGAATCCAGCTCGTCCCCGCCCACCCGCAGGCTGCGGCTGAAGACGATGCCGGCGAGGGAAATAATTGCGATTTCGCAAGTCCCGCCGCCGATGTCCACGATCATGTTACCCGCCGGCTCATGCACCGGCAGACCGACGCCAATGGCCGAAGCCATGGGCTGCTCGATCAAATAGACTTCCCGCGCGCCCGCATGGGTGGCGGAGTCTTTCACCGCCCGTTTCTCCACTTCGGTGATCCCCGAAGGCACGGCCACCACGACGCGTGGGGCAATGAGTTTCCGGTGGTGAACCTTCTGGATGAAGTGGCGGAGCATCGCCTCGGTGATTTCGAAGTCGGCAATCACGCCGTCTTTCATCGGGCGGATGGCCACGATGTTGCCGGGCGTGCGGCCCAGCATCCGTTTTGCTTCGTCACCGACGGCCAGC
>CAIXPZ010000016.1 GCA_903921455.1 uncultured Verrucomicrobia subdivision 3 bacterium
CTCCTGCCAACACTTTTTTGCGAATCTCAGCCCAGTCTTCCATATTGCGATACATGCTTCATTGTTAATGAAGATGCCGCACTTTTGAACCGCCCCGTCACACACATGACCCCGCCGCACTTTTCAGCCGCCGTTTACAAAAAGCCCCCGGCAGGGCGCAAATGCCCGCAATGATCATCTGGGCTACCGCCGGGGGGGCAGCTGCAATTGCAATTGCTCCTGCTGGGCATAACGCCAGGTCAGGCCCGGACGCGGATGCGTGAGAAAAAATCCACCGCCGCCGACTTCGCTGATGCCGAATTGCCAGCGACACAGTTGACGGGCCGCTTCGCCGGGATGGAAAATCCGCACCCATTTCCCGGGTGGATAGTCCTCCGGTCGCCAATCGCCCGGATCTCGCACTTCCAAGAGTTCCACCTCCACCCGCAGGGTTTCGTCTGCGGCCACACGCCCGCCCGCCAGCTCCGGCGTAATCTCCAGTCGGCGCCGGCCGCCGACGCGCATCCCTTCAATTCCCAGTTCCAATCCGATGATGCTATCCCGTTTTCCCAGCTGGATTCGTTGCGGATGATTCAACGGATAACTCGACAAGACCTCCTCACCCTGCGACCGGTAACCGCGAAAATGCACGAACACCACTTTGCCGCGTTCTGCCACGGTTCCCGAGCCGATCACCATCTCGGTTATTTGGATTCCAGCCAGCATGCTTGCATCAAGCCAAACCCCCGATCGCGAAGCGAGAAAAAACGTTTCACCTCCCCCGCAGCATCCGCTGCGCAATCGTCCGGTTCTTCGTCGCCACCAGATAGCGTAAATGCCCCTTCACCCCACAGCGCGAAATGATTTCAAACCTGTGGAGTTCAGAAGGTCCAGCGAAACCAGCCCAGGGAACGCTATTTTAAGCTATGGCATCTCCCGCTGCCAAATCCGGGTGAGAATATTTGATTTGGTCCCGTTGGCGTATCACTCCGGCCACGCGATGGCAGTGAGGATTTTTAGGATGCCTCTAACGAATGTGTATCAGCACGGCGCCCTCCGCCGGTATCTTCAGAACCACGCCGGCGTTCGTCAGTTGTCCAACGTCAAGCGATACGGCATTGGTCTGGGCGGTGTCGGGGGAATTCCATGTGGCCGTGGTAATCTTAGCCAACGGATACGGCAGTTTGTCGGGGTGTATGACACATGAGACCTCGCGGGCCGTATCTTCCAGATTGCCGATTACAATCCAGGATTCGGCGGGGCGGCTGAATTTGGCGGAGCCGAAGCGCTGGCCCCGCAGGGTCACCGCTTGATTGCGCCAGTCTGCAAAACGGCAGCCTTCGATCGCGCCGATGGGATTCAGCACCGGCATCAGTGCTTCAGACTCGGCTGAGGCCGGCCAGGGACTGACGTTGGCGAGCAGCGCTTCCAGGGCAAAGAGCCGATGCAGATGCGCGGACGCATGGTCGCCCACCATGCCATAGCTGATCACGCCGCGCGGTCGGGCGTTGACCAGTGACCATTCCAACGGCAATGCGTCGAGGTCCGGTCCGTTGCCGGTCCACTTGGGGTGACCCCATTCATGGGTGACGACATGGCTGGCGAAGTTCTCGGCGGCAAACAGGGGCGTGCTGGTGTTGTGGATGATGACCAGCCCGTCCGGCCCCACGCGGTGGCGGGTCCATTCCATCAGGTTCAGCAGCTCGTCGATGTCCCAATGGCCGGCGGTCACCTGATTGGTCTGGCGTCCCTCGTGGCGCGGGTTGCTGCAGCGCAACGCGACGTTCCAGTCGTAATAGACGCCGTCCAGCGGATGATGCGCAAGGACGCGGTCAACGGACTTCTTGAAATATTCCAGCCAGCCGGAGCGCAGGCACATTTGCGCGCCGAACTCGCTTTTGGCATTGAAGGCATTGTGCTCCAGCTGGCCCTTCTGGTCCATGCGACCCCACTCGGTGCCGTGCGCCTGGAACTCCGGCGTTTCAGGGTTCAGCTCTTTGTTGGAGAAATAGGTGGCCGTGCGTATGCCCGCCTCGTGGCACCCCGCGATGACGGCATCGTATTTGTCCATGTCCGGATAGGGCGGATAGGACCCATCTCGCCAGTAAAAGCCGTCGCCATAGTAGTCGCCGTCGTTGTGACAGTGAACCGTCCGGATGCCGTTCGTCGCCCACTGCTGGATCTGCTTGGCGCTGACCCAATCACCGCGGTTGCGATTGAATGAGGCGTTGAACCAGGGCTTAAACGCGTGACCTTCGAGCAGTGGCAGCCCTAGGTAAAAGTCAAACTCCAGCCGGCGGGGCGCCGCCACCGCGGCTTGCGCGCTCTGATAGGGCGAAACCGCAAAACGGATTCCGGGCGGGTTGGCGATGGATTCCAGAACGGTTCTGCCTTCGCCGCGTTTGCCCATCAAGGGGCGCTCCCACTGCGCCAGGTCATCGGCGGTAAACCACTCAAGGCCTTCGATCCCCGGATTCGCCAGCATCACATAGTGGGGAACATATGGCCCGGTGATGGCTGACTCGCCTGCGGCCTTCACCCAGCCCCAGTGGCAACTGCCAAACGGAAAAGCCGCCGCGCCTTCCTGCTCGCTCAGGCCGTCCCGGTATGCAAACGAAGTCAGTGTCGGCGCGAGCACGGCGGACACTGGACAAACCTCGCGGACTTGGAGCTTCCGGTCGTTGAAGCTCAGTTCCCGGTGGATTTTGAGGTAGCCCCAGCGGCAGTCGTATAAGGTTTTTACGTGGATGCCGGACGCGTGGTGTTGCGCGTCCTTCAATTCGCTTTCCACCGTGACCGTCTGATTGAATCCGGCTTTCCGGGTGGTGACGCGCGGTGATGCGTCCAGCAAATCGGTATAAACCCGGCCCGCTGCATCCACGATGCGGGTTTCCAGGGGCTGGACCAGCAGATTGGTGGCTTGTCCGATCGCCAGCTGGATGCCGGCAATCGCGCCGCCTCGCTTCAAATCAAATTGGATCGTATAATAGGGGACACTCAACGTAAGTGTTCCCTCTGGGCGGTTGCGCTGAACCGTATATGGCTGGGCCCAGGCCGATACCGGTGAAGGAGGCCGCACACGCATGCCCTGAAAGGACTGAGGCATCCGTTCGATTTCTGTGCCGTAAAGAGAAAGTGTTGCTCCGCTCAGAAGGACACAGCTAATAACCGCGATTTTTTTGAGCAATAACATACTGGCAAGCGATATGATTCGACCGATATTTTTGGGGCGGCCAAATCGTATTGCAAAGCTGAGGTCTTGAGCAAACTCAATCAGGGCAAAACGATTCAGCTGCCCGTTTTAGGAGTCGGCAGCAGCACAAAACGCCGCACAGAAGGAATTTTATCGAATGCCAGATCGGCGTAAAACGCTGAAGGAGTGGTGCACCCATCAGGAGTTGAACCTGAAACCTGCTGATCCGTAGTCAGCCGCTCTATCCAATTGAGCTATGGGTGCTACCTTTATTTGCAAGCACTTACGTCCTAATCGACGCTGCTAATTTGACGTTGTGCTAGATATTGTGCTACTGTATTACCATGAAAGGCAATGAATCGCAAAGCAACACAACCCAAGTTGCCGGTGCTGAAAATTCAGCTACCATTAAACATGGGCGCAGACAATACCAGAAAGTATTCGATGCGCGCAAGCGCAGATTGCGAGGACTCTGGGAGCGCAACGGCACTTTTTACGGTCAATTGACTCTTACCGACCCGTCCACCAGCAGAAAGATTGTTCGTCGCGTCCGAATGGAGGATAAGGACGGTGCCCCGGTGACCACTGTCCCGCAAGCCGTCGCCGTGTTGAACAAAATGAAAAGTCAACGTGAGGACGACAGTTTGAAAGTTGCTCCGAAACGCACCCCGACCTTGAGCGAATACGCCGATACCTACATCACCCGTTTGAAACAATTGAACAGCGCCGACGGCAACGCCAAGCGCCCTGCCACCATCCGGCTAGAAAAGACTTTGCTTCGCAGCATGGCCGCGACCCTGGGGGGGCGACGATTGCGTGAGTTAACCCCCAGCCTCGTCCATGACCACATAGCCGCCAGAATCAAGGCTGGCATATCGGCACGGACAGCGAACCTAGAAATTATTGTTTTGCGCAACGTCTTAAAATCCGCAGTTGAAGACAGCTTGCTTACAACCCTGCCAAAATTCAAACGGCTGAAGGAAATCAAAACCGCGCGTCGTTGTCTCACCACCGCCGAGGTTGAGCGCGTCGCCGAGGCCGCGAGGTTGGCACCCAAAACCGGACAGATGGTTCATGATTTCATTTTGCTAATGGCTTTTTCGGGAGGACGTTCAGCAGAGACTTTGCGCCTGCGCTGGCAGGACGTGGATGTTGTTCAGAAGCAGCTGCATTTCGGAATGGACGGCTTGAGCAAAAACGGCGAGCGCCGATCCGTGGATTTTAATGCTCGTCTTGAGGCTCACCTGCTCGACATGGAGAAGCGGCGTGTTCCTGACAGCGATTTTCTGTTCCCAAGTCCAAAGCGGAATGAACTTAAAAACTTCCACACCATTACGTTCAAAAAAACTATCCTCGATGCCCGCGCCGACGCCGACGTGAAAGATTTCACCTGTCACCTGTGCCGCCATTATTTTGCCAGCATGGCGCTCATGAGCAAGGTAGACATCCACACTGTCGCTAGTTGGTTGGGACACAGAGATAACGGGGTGTTGCTTGCCAAGACCTATTCGCACCTGTTGAATGAACACAAGCGGGAGCAGGCGCAGCGCGTGAGTTTCTAAACGATTTGACCAGTGAATATCGGCGGCGGATGCGCACACAGTGAAAATGAGACAGCATAAAATAAAAGATAATTGCGAAAATTCCGATTGGTATGCGCATTGGTGGCGGCAATCGCGCATTGCCGACGTGGACGTCAAGGGCAAGACCAAACCCAAAACCGATGCAGAATTTTGGTTTGACCATTACTGGAAGCCTCGAGAACTTGCCATCTGGATTTATGAACTGGTGAGGCGCCTGCCGAACACCAAAATTCAATCGGACACAATCTCCGACGGGGACGAAGCAATACTTCGAACAATGCCTCCGTATCTGAAGCTGTCTCTGCAGCAAAAAACGCTGTTGGTTTCCATAATCACCCGGGTGCTAGATTCAAAGCTGATCAACGAGGAGGCAAGCGCGCTATACAACAGCGCTGCTCGCAGTCATTTGCCTGAATGGCAACAAGGACAACCACACAAGTTGACAGACTGGCGTCAGGTTGAAGTGCTGGACAAGAAGGAAGCTGAGCAAAATGAAGGCGAAAAAAAAGCACGCTGGGAAATACGGCGACAGGCGCGCGAACGTGCGATGATTTTTCTGCCGATGGTGTTATCTGTCTGGAGGCTTATGCATGATGAATTATTGGAGAAAATAGGTGTGCCGCCACTGCGCGATGCGCAGGCGCACCCATTGTCTGGCGCGGTCATCTCGGTTTCTGATTTGGAAGCGGCGCTCAAGCGGGCAATTTAAGTCTTTCACTACCCTGATAGCGAATTGGTTTTCATAGAGTTTCTTTGCGCAACTGATCGTTGCGCTGACGCAGCGGCCGTTCCAGCTCACGCCGGATGCGATTGGCATGCGAAACATAAATCTCCCCAGCCTCGATGGAATTATAAATTGCAGCCAGAATATCTTCGGCATTATTACCCTCGCAGGGTGGCGCGTCATTTTTTTCAGGCTGGAATAATTCCGCCGCCGCCCGCCCCACCTCATGCGCAAACTTCTCCGCATCGGACTTGAGCCGCTCTTTTTGTTGCTTGTTTAGCAGGATGATTTCCTGTTTAATTAACGAAACAGTTTGGGGTGTCCGCTTGGGCATCCGCTCTTCAGCTGGATTTTCTTCTGCTTGGTTTTTTCGAGTGGGTTTCATTTCAGTGGTAAACAAGTTTCTTCGTTGCCCATCGTGAAAATTTTTCATGGCAATTCTATCATCTCACAATGAATTGCAAAGAAAATGACAGCAGTCCACGAAGTTGTTCGCTGATTCCGTTTGGGAAATTTTTAGAGGACGTCGGCAAGTCTTCTGTGACCGGCTGGCGCTGGCGTAAGGCCGGCTTCATAGCCACCGTAAACGTAGCGGGCAAAGTTTACATTTCCGAGGAAGAAATTCGCCGGTTCGAGGCACGAGCCATCGCCGGTGAGTTTTCACGGATGGCAAACACACAACGCCGGGAGGAGGTGGGAGTATGAATCTCACTGATAATCGAAGAACCACCGCCAATGTCGGAGACGGCCGGCTTAGGCATCACGATCCGCTACCGCCCACGGCGGCGGAACGCGCGTTGGCCGGAGCAGAGATTTTCTGCGGCACAATACCGCAGAGCGTCAGCGGCAATGGCGGGCACGACCAACTTTTCAAGGTGGTTTGCACATTGGTAACCGGTTTCAAGCTCTCGCCGACTTCAACGTGGAAACTGATGTTGGATTACAACCAGCGCTGTCAACCGCGTTGGTCAAAAGCTGAACTCGTCCACAAATTCGCGGACGCGTTCAAACTCAACGATGTCCATTTTGTTGAAGCCGACCTGATGGTTTCACTTCCGTTTAGCGCCACCGCGGCTACAGGCGATGACAGTGATTTTATCACCCCGGTGGCAAGCGCCTCACCGATTCAACGAGCAAAGCCATCCAGAACAGGTTTCGACCATGGCACCGACGTTCAACTGCAACGGTTAGCCGCACTGCGTGGTATTTCCATCGCCGGCCTGCGCTGGGCTCAAGAGCGCGGCGTGCTAGTTTTTGGATCGTTTGCCGGCCACCAAGTTTACGGCATCACCGATCAGACAGGCGCTGTGCTTGAGGTCCGCCGGGTCGACGGCAGGACTTTCCCAGCTATCGGCAATTTAGCTGACCGGAAATCCCACGCCCTGCGCGGCACCTGCAAACGGCATCCGGTCGGCATCAATGAGGCAGCGAACTGCACTCACGTCATCGTCACGGAAGGTATCCCAGATTTTCTGGCCGCGCATGACCTGATCTTGCGCGCGCAGTCCAGCGGTGTCACCACGCCGTTGTGCGCACCAGTGGCGCTGCTCAGCGCGAACGTGATCCTCGACGAATCCGTGCTGCCGATTTTCAAGGGAAAGTTTGTGCGCATATTATACCACAACGACGTGAGCGGTGCCGGTTGGAAGGGTGCACGCCGTTGGCAGCAACAGATTGTGAAAGCGGGCGCGTTCAGTTGCGATTTCTTTCATTTCCATAAGATCGCCGACGCCACGATAAAGGACTTGAACGATTACATCGTCGTTGTGGACGCAGGTCAACTCGGATCTGGTTACCATGCTCTTGAGGGATTTTGGCCATGAGCACCACTAACTTTTCTAATGAAGGTCACGCCACGGCACTGCCGGCTGGTTCCGGTCTAGAGCCATTCCAGGTGACTCGTAAGCAGCTGCACCAAATTTTTAATTCTCAGCAGCTAGTCAAACAGATGGTCGCCGCGGGCTGGATTGTTCCGGTGCGACCTGGAAAGCAGGGACGTGAATCACTATTCGATTACCAATCCGCTAAGTCTGCTTTCGCGCGATTAAGGGCCGGCGAAGCGCCGAAATCGATGGTCAATCCGGTGAACAACCAACTCCAGGAGGCAAAATGAAATCTGCGAATATTGAGGATTTATCGCAGGTTGAGGGGGCAAAAACTACCTCATCTGAAAGCGTTTCAAACGATTTGGCGACGAACCGCCGTAAGATGACGGTATGGGTTCCCATACCCACAATTTACGGCGGCAACATGATTTTGATTGGCTTCGACACGGAATATCAATACTGCGACGGACGGAACGAAGTGTTGTCGTATCAATTTTACGCTTGTGATCCGACCGGTGCCATCGCCTGGAGCGGGATTTATTACCCGCCTGAAAATGGTCGCCGTGTGAAGCTGAAGTGGTTTATCGAACGCGTCATCACCGAGGGCCGGCGGCAAAAGAAACTTTCCCGCTGGCCGAAGCGTGCCTACCTCATCGGCCATTTCAATTTAGCTGACCTGAGCGCATTTAACGACTTCGAGCAATTCAAAACCGAGTTCGACGCAATCCGCCGCACGTTCGCAACTATTACCCAGGACACTGCCATCACTTGTTGGGACGTTGACCGGCACAAACACAAGATCGCGCTGGTGCTTCGCGACAGCATTCTACTTGCCCCGGCCGGGATGCAGTCGCTTAAAGCCCTTGGCGATCTGGTCGGTGTAAAAAAGCATGATCTCAATGAAGGCGAGATTGAAAAAATGTCCGCGCTACTGGCCTCCGACCAACCGCGCTTTGAGGAATATGCGCTGCGCGATCCGAAGGTCGCTGTTCACTACTGTATAAAAATTATGGCCATTAACTTTGAATTGACGGGCAAATCAGAAATTCCGCCAACACTTTCATCCATTGGGATCAGCCACCTGCTTGCAATTTGGGAGCACAGCGGCCTTGATAAACATCTGGTGTTGGGCACCGAGGAGACCTTCTCGCAGGAGTGGGTTCCAAAGGTCGGTCATTCCGTCAAGCGCAGAATCACCGTTCCAACTGCCGACCGGTGTGTTCATGAAAGTTTTGTTACCGAGTGTTACCACGGTGGTCGGAACGAACAGTATTTCTTTGGCGCCAGCGAGATGGGCGACTGGATTGATTTTGACTTATGTGGCGCATACACCACGGCGATGGCGCTAATCGGTATGCCACGCTGGGATCAAACCCGAACTTCTAAAGACGTCAACGAATTCCAACCGGGTGTTCTTGGGTATGCACGCGTGAAATTCCGCTTCCCGGACAATACCAGGTTTCCTTGTCTACCGGTGCGCACCGCCAACGGTTTGATCTTTCCGTTGGAGGGCGAGTCTTTTTGTTGTGCGCCAGAAATTTATTTGGCGCAGTCCATGGCAGCCCAAATTGAAATCTTGCACGGCGTCATCGTGCCCGCTGATTTCAATATTCGTCCGTTTGAAAAATTCATCTTGGACTGCACCAAGCGCCGGAAGTCATTCACGAAGAAATCTCTCGAAGAATTGTTTTGGAAGGAATTGAGCAATGGTAGTTATGGGAAAACCGCCCAGGGTCTACGCCGGAAGCGCGTCTTTGATTCCCGCACCGGCGAACATCAGGATCTGCCGCCCAGCAAGGTGACCAATCCGTATTTCGCGGCGTTCGTCACCTCGTTTGTCCGTGCTGCACTCGGTGAAATCCTCAGCCGGTTGCCGTTACACGTTCAGGTCTCCAACGCCACCACGGACGGATTTTTGGCCACCGCCACCGATGCCGAGGCACTTGCAGCATCCCAAGGTCCCATCTGTCGCCTGTTCGCCCAGTCACGTATGCAAATCTGTGGTGACGTAATCGTGTTGGAGCAGAAGCATCAGGTGCGTCAAGTCCTGGGTTGGCGCACTCGCGGGCAGGCAACGCTCATTCCCGCGCCCGGTAAGGAGACCGTGCTGGCCAAGGCGGGGTTGCACGCTCCGACGCGCGACCGCGCTGAACAGAATCAATGGATTCTCGATCAGTTTGCAAACCGAACTGAGAATACGACTCATATCTCAAAGCGTTTTCGCACACTGCCGGACATCTACGCCAACGGCGGCGACCTCGTCAGTAAAGAACATGTCATCAAAGTCTCGATGGAATTTGATTGGAAACGCCGGCCCAGCACCATGGCCACGCGCCCGATTAATGGCATGCCACATCTATATTTTGACACGGTGCCGTGGCGGACGGTCGCTGAGTTCGCAGCGTGCCGGGAGCAGTGGGAAAATTTTAAGGGCTCGGAAGGTCGGGTTTTGAAATCGGAAGGCGATCTCCTCCGGTTTAACGATTACCGCGCCACGGCATCAGTCGCTGGCGTCCGCAAACCGCGCAACAACTCCGCTTTGAAGACTGCCCATCGGATGTTCCTCCGCGCCTATGTCCGCTCCGCGTGGGGGCTTGATGCATCGGTCATGTCTTACTCTGAAGTTGCTGCGTGGCTGACAGAGCTTGGGTACTCAACAAAAAAGTCTGATCTGGAAAACGCAAACCGCGCCGCTGTCAAGTTCGTGGCGAACCTCGTGCCGCACATGCCTGTTGTTGAAACTTTTCTTGCACGAATCCGTGACCGGTTCCCTAAGTTCCAATCTGGAATGCTGCTTATGCCGCAAGCGCCGGTAGGTTTGCTCAAAATTTCCTCTCCGACCCAATAAGAATTTTATGAGTCAACCTACAACCGATCTAGCTGGAAAAATCGAGAAGATGGCGCGCCTGGCGTTTGATCCGGCAGCTGCAGAAGGTGAATCTGTTGCCGCCGTCACAAAGCTCGTTCAAATCGCTCGGAAAAACTCGATCGATTTTAATAGCTTCAAGATTTTACTGGGCGTCACAACGAGTGCCCCCAAGTCGAAGTTATCGTATTCGGCTGACGTAATGCCCTTCGGCAAATATGAAGGGCTTACTTTTGAAGAGATCTTCCTGAGCAACCCGGATTATCTCGACTGGATATCGAAAAAGGTAACTTGGAACAAAAAACTTACGGACTGCATCCACGCCTTTCTCAAGGCCAAACAAAATTTAGGGTGAATTATGAGAAACGACAATAGCATATTTGCCACGCTGTTCTCCGACGCTTTCCCGCTTGTTATCGACCCAAGCACCGTAGCCGGAGTGGGTCTGATATTCCTGCTCTACCCGAATGGCGGGGGCGAGCTAGTCCGCATGCTGAACTTCATATTTCATCTCGCTAGGCTGCGATTGGCGCCCGCCGCCGCGCGCAAAACAGTTTTACAGGTATTACGGCCGCTATCCCGGTCGGCCTGTGGAAGCACAGAAAACATCAATAAATCAAACTATGATCAATAAAACACCCGGCGGAAATTCCTATCATGCACCACGTCACCCAAATCAGAAGCAGGACCAATGTAGTCCAAAAGATGAAAGCCAAATCAAAATGAAACGATTAAATCCAAAGCGCAAAACACTGACATACTTGAAAAACCTGCGGTCACCGAAGGATGATTGTGTTCTCTTGCTAGTCATGTTCACTCCCCTGCCACCGCAGTTTACTGCCTTATATTATAACGTGAATACATGCCCCAGAATGTTGGCTTTAGCCTGGACGATTTTTTCGTTGGGTCTAAAGCCCAGCGCAATAAATCGATACGTAATACGCCCTGACGGTTATACCGCTGAACCTTTTCCTGGGAATCGACAAAACCTGAAAACAGTGCTTGAACAACTCGACGCCGATGTCAACGAACATCGCCCTCGGATGATTAATACGGTGAATGATAGCTTTGAGCTGACCGTTCTCGCCAATGAATTTGCACGAATAGGTTTCATGCCGACGTGGCTGCCAATTCCAGAAAATACCCGATCATTATGCACTTTGAATCGACACCCCCGCAATTAACTCGACGAACGCCGGCCGTCTCCAACGAATTGCAAATATGCAATTCGGTGAAAGCGGCACTCGGCCTGCAATACAACTTGCGCACCGAGCGCTTTACGTTCACTGCTCCGGATCAGCCGGGCAGAATCGTAATTTCCGAGGAGGCGTTGCTCGTGCTTATCTCTACCACCTTGGCACAGAAGCCGGAAATGTTCCCGATAACTCAAATCCACCCCCGTCGCTTGAAGCGGATCATCCGTATGCTGCGAGCCTTGTGCGCTGATGCTGATGAGGGCGCCCGCCGTGGTCTCGACAGGTTTGTGGAGAATTGTCTAGTTCTACAGCCCGGCGGAGATATCACCTCCACCGAGGTTTATTCTGCATACGCGGCAGATGCATTGCGCGATGGTGAAGCTACCCTGACGCACTATGAATTTCATCGGGTTCTATCGGGTGTGATAAAACAGCGGTTCAATCTCTCCAAGCGACATACGATAGTTCGCCCAAATCTGGATGGTCGATTGACCAAGCGCAATGGCTGGCGCGGACTCCGACTCAATAGTGATACCGATGATACTGATGATAGCACTTTGCATTTAGCTACTGAATAATCTCGCACCTCTTAAAATTATGAACACTGAAACGTCGACTGAAACACCTCAAACACCCATAGCGGTGCTAGACGCAGCGCCTCCCGTCAAAGAACAGCCGGACGTGGTTAGCGCCTCACAAACCCCGCCAGCGTCATCCACGGCCCCGGGGGCAACGGCGGCCAGTCCGTCGAACGCCACTCCACCGCCACTGGAAAGGACGGCTGCTGCCATTAACCAAACGATACGGTTAAGTCAGTTTAACCGACAGCGCCGCCGGTTCTGTCCGGCAACTGTCGCCAAGCCACGTATCGGGGAGCATGACTTGCATATTGAGGGCTCACTGAAAGTGGTCAACCGGACGGGCACCGTTTTTGAGATTCAGCTGGACACGATGTTGCCAGGGGCAGTAGCACCGCACTTTGTGTCGGTGGCCCAAGAGCAATTCGAAGGCGTCTTGAATCAACTGCTCATCAAGCCGGCAACCATCGCGTTCATCGGTCATCTTGAAGACGTCAAGGCCACTCGCAAGGCCGCAGCCGAAAAGGCCAAGCAGGCTAGCGCCCTTGAGAAGGAAGCGAATGATGCAGAGCTGCGAAACATGCTTAACAAACAATAAAACTTATGAACCGAAAGCGCATTGAACAGCTAGCCCGTATATTGCCCGGTGACGCAGCCATCTTCACTGCTGGACTTAAGCCACAAGATCCAGCACTACGACCCGCTGAACAATTGGCGATCGCGGCAAGCGATCCTGCATTTTGTTATCACCTGATCATGGAATTCGTGGCTAGAAACGAACCGCTTCCAGTGGAAGTATGTGAGGCCTGCCTGCGCCGAGCTTTCAATCATTATGCAACGAATTCCGGACTTCCGGACTCGGTGAATCTTCAGGTGGAGCAATTGTCACATCCGGCTCGCCGCATTGAGCGAAATGTTTTGCAGGCGCTTCTGATTTCGCGTGACTGCTCCTACACGCAAATCGCCAATTGGCTGGATCTGGGGGAGCCCGCCGTAAAACTATACGAAATCCTACATTGGAATGTGAGGCACAGATCTGCCGAGGCCGCTTACATAGCGGGGCTGGTTTTCCCCGAGGGACGGGTCGCTTTATTGAAAACCGGAGCTGCTGAATCCCTCCCGTTTGAAGCCCGGTTATTGATTGCCGGCCATTTGTATGGCGCCAAGGAAGTCCTTTGGCTGGCGGGAATCAATACTGCGGACGCGCAGCCCCCATCGGCCAACCAAAGCCGCAAGGATTTCGAGCAGACGGTGCTCGAAAATGCGGTCCAGCTCGCGCGATCGGGAGCCTTGAATTCTAAATCGGCTCCCGGCATTGCTCATGCCAAGACAATCATAGCCGCCGAGCAAAGCCGTGAATCGGCTGGAAATCCAGCCACCAGTCACAACAGCAATAACATTTCTATTAGCGACGCGATCCTCTTGAGCATGGGCAACACACCCGAGCAAGCCGCTAAATTAGCAGAGGAAGGTTCCGCATTTCTCGCTGAAAGATTAGCCGAGATACGAGAATTAGAGGGATAACATCGGCGCGCTGAAAATATCACGACATGCGTGGTTGACGCTGCCAAAGCAATTGCTGGATTCGTTAGAACCATTCGTAGACAAACGATGCGAATGCTGATGAAACGGTTGTCGCTGGAGAGATGCGAATTAAAAACTGAAATACGGAACCCGCAGCATGCCCGCGCGGAGGCTTGCAACTGTCCGACTTAACTACCAAATTTTAATCCGGTAGAAGCGAGGCGAAGCAGTAGTTCGTGCTCCGCTGTCCAAGAAATTGGTTCTGACCATACCCTGGCCATTGATGATGAGGGGCGGGCTGACATCGTCGAAACCAGCCATCAAGTTTGTTGTCGCTTGCACCGTGTTGGTTGTGCCGCCCACGGTTTCCCAGGTAATCAACGCATCCTGATTGCTCAAGAGTAGTGAGGTGATTTGCACGGCCGAGCCAGAGATGTCCATGCTTGCCTTACTCACGTTCGCCATTGCTTGTCTGGCATAGTAAAAAATACCTGCCAATGGACTCCACGGTGATTGGCCAACCCAATTGAAAGCATTGGCTCGATACCAATATAATCCGGAATAATTCAGGGTGGAATCGTCAACATAAGAGGCCAGGGGGTTTGTGATCGAAGCGAGGGAAGTCCAAGTTTCAGGCTTTATACCATAACCAGTGTCAAGAGCCCTTTGGATTTCGTAGCCGGCGGCGACATCGTTGACGGGCCACCAAATGCGCAGGGTGATCCAATCTGGGTAAAGGCTGTATACATGGAGCCATGCCGGAGCGTCTGGCGGCATGATCTTGACACTTGCCGGCAAGCAATATTCCGACAGGCCGAGCGGACTGTAGGCCCGCACTCGATACCAGTTGGTGGTAAAGGCCGTCACATTGCTGACCGTGTAGTTTACGTAATAATCGTTTGCGGCAGGGATGACGGCGATGTTCGTCCAGTTGCCAGGAATCCCGCCAACATCAGAAGCGGATTCCAGAATAAAGCCATCTTCATCGCGGGCGTTATCAGTCCAGTTCAACCTCACTTGATTTGTGGTGGCCACCATCTGTCCATACAGGGGACCCGGGGTGACGGCTGGCACCACGGTTATTTTTGCGGCTGCGGTATACGTGCCGAAACCGACCCAATTGAATGCGCGGAGACGATACCAATACGAATTGTTAACGGACAAACCCGCATCCGTGTAATCGTAATAGAATTCATCAGGGTCTGTGACGGCTACCGTGGCAATCTGGGTCCAGTCACCGGGATTTCCCGCTTCATCCGGTGCCCGCTCAATCTGGAACCCCGACACCAAGCCATAGTTGTCGCGGTAATTGAAATTCCATGACAAATTACCCTGATCCCGATAAACACCGGCAGAAAAGTCTGGGGCTGGTGGCGGATCGATGGGCAGCTTATCCGAAACCGTGTAGGCCGAATCACCCAACCGATTGAACGCACACACGCGATACCAGTTGGTCGTTAGCGCCAAGGCGTTGGTGTCAGTGAAGTAACCATATCCGGCATTGGTGATCGACACGGAGCCGATGGCAAGCCAAGGGCCGGGCATGCCGCCGACATCGCTGGCGCTCTCAACCCGTAAGCCATCCGCATCGTAACTGGAGTCCTGCCACGAAAGGTTGACTTCGTTGGTCGAACCGATGCGGCCCAAAACCCAGTCGGGTGATCCTGGAGGCATAATGGTGGCGCTCGTTTCAGGGCTCGCTGCGCTGTCAC